>JAOAHX010000005.1 GCA_026415035.1 Thermodesulfobacteriota bacterium
AATCTTTTTTGGCATTGCCTTTGCTTTTCCTGCCTTCGGTCATGAAAAAGGTCCTCATTCTCGAACAGGAAAAGACGATCCGCCAATCCCTCCTCCATATCATGGAGCGCTACAGCGGTTTTGAGGTCTTTGCCGCCTCCTCCTTCAAAGAGGGTTTTTCCCTGTTCAAGGCCCTTCCCTTTGATATCGTTTTGTGTGGCCATCGACTGCCGGATGGCGATGGCCTTGAGATCCTCAGAGAATGGATGAAACAGAGGCCCCAGCTCATCTCGGTCCTGATGACGGCCTCCAATGATGAGCGATTGAAAGTCGAGGCCAAGAAGGCCGGGATAAGGGGTTATCTGGAAAAGCCTTTCGATTTGAGACAGTTAGAAGAGGCCATCGGGAGCTCCGAGATGGCCCTTCCGTTCTCCAATGGTGTGCTCTCGTGTTAAGCGAATTCGAGATGAAAGGAGGTGAAAAGGAATGACCAAGAGGATGCTCGTTTGGACACTGGCCTTTGCCTTCGCCCTGGCGATGGTCAGCTTCACCGTGGCCCAGGACAAACCGAAGGTCCCCGCATGGCAAACCACCGTCGTTAAGGATTGGGTGGCGAAAGCCAAGGCGGAGATCAAGAAGGTGACCCCTGCGGATGTGAAGGCTGCCATCGACAAACAGGAGAAGGCCTTCATCCTGGATGTCAGAGATCCCGAGGAGTATAAGGCGGGACATCTCCCAGGGGCCATCAATGTCTCCAGAGGCAAGCTGGAATTCACCATTTGGGATAGGATTCCGGACAAGGAGGCCAAGATCTATGTCTATTGCCTGACGGCGGCCCGCTCCGCGTTGGCCACCAAGACGCTGAACGAGTTGGGCTACAAGAATGCCGTCTTGATGGATGCCCACTTCGAAGATTGGGTAAAGGCGGGATATCCCGTATCGAGGTAAACTTCAACCCTCCCCCTTGCAATGAAGGGGGAGGACTTTTTTGAAAGACTCTATAGGGTCAAATGGATTCCAAAGAACTGCGGTTATCACGAAGGGGGTTTCTTAAGGCCTCGACGGCTGCGGCCGGCGTCTTCGCCTTGGGTTACGATCTTCTCGATTTCAACCGATGGGCCGAAGCGAACGCAGAGAACCCCATCCGAAAGGTCCCGACGATTTGCAATGGTTGCGGCAATCGATGCGGGATCATCGCCTATGTTAAAAACGGGCGATTGTGGAAGATAGAAGGCAACCCCGAAGCGAATGGAAATCTTGGAGTCGTCTGCCCAAAGGGTCACGGGTATCTGTATGATTTATATAATCCTTCCCGGATCAAAGGCCCTCTGAAGCGGGTGAACGGCCGTTTTGAGCCCATTTCATGGGAACAGGCCTACAAAGAGATCGCTCAAAGGCTCAACCTCATACTATTAAGTCACGGCCCCCAGAGTGTTTTCTGGCTTAATTACCCGCAGACCAATCACCTCTATGCTCTGAGATTGATGCATGCCTTAGGCAGCCCACACTATTTCACCCATGGGTCCACCTGTTACACTGCGAGAAATGCAGGGTGGGTTTATACGGTGGGAGAACTCCCTTCCAACGATCTGGAGCATTCGAAATATATTTTGATCATCGGCCGAAACCCAGCCGGAGGGATCGATTTGGCCGAAGTCAAGAAGATGACCAGAGCGAAAGAGAAAGGGGCCAAGGTGGTCGTCGTAGACCCGCGCCATAGCGAGACGGCCATCCTTGCCGATGAGTGGCTGCCCATCAAGCCCGGCACCGATTTAGCTCTCCTTTTAGCTATGATCCATGTGATGGTCAAGGAAGGGATTTACGACAGAAAGTTTGTAGCCGAGAAGACCGTAGGTTTCGAGCAGTTGGAAGAACAGATCGTCAATTATCCTCCCGAGTGGGCCGAAAAGGTGTGTGAGATTTCAGCGGGAACCATCGTTCGTCTAACTCGGGAATTGGCCCGGGCCAAACCGAAATGCTTGATTCACCGTGGCTACCATGCCGCCTTTGGAGCCCAGTATTTGAACAGTTTCCAAACCGCCCGGGCTCTGGCCATCGCCAACAGCCTCTTAGGAAATATCAATCGTGAAGGAGGCATTTACTTCCCAAAGACGGCGGTCCTCGGAGAGCTGCAACCCATACATCCCGCTCCCGACCTCCCCGACATCGGAAAGCTGGATGGTACAGGCGTTCCCGGAAGATATCCTCTGGGAAGTTATGGAGACGGGATCGCTCATGCCATACCGGAGCTGGCCTTGAGGGGTGAGCTGAGAGCAGGGTTCGTATATCATAACAACCCCCTGAGGACCAATCCTAATCCCAAACGGGTGATCGCGGGTTATCAGAAATTGGAACTTTTAGTCGTGATTGATACCGTTCTCTCGGAGACGGCCTCCATTGCCCATTATGTTCTACCAGAATCCTTTTATTTAGAGCGGACAGAGGCAATCGACACGAAGCATAGTGGAAAACAGGCACAGGTGAGCCTCCAACAGCAGGTGGTCAAACCCCTGTTTGACACCAAACCGGGAACCCAGATCATCATCGAACTGGGCAGACATTTGGGGGTAGGGAAGTACTTTAACTTCGATATCGAAGAGGCCAACCGATTGAGGCTGAAACCTTTGGGAGTGACCTTAGAGCAGTTGAAGGAGAAGGGGGTCTTGTCTGTCGGCGAGCGTTGGAAAGAAGGATTCGACAAATTGAATACCCCTTCCGGTAAGGTCGAGATTTACTGTCAAACCTTGGATCGGCTTGACATCCCACCAATTCCCCGATGGGAGGAACCTTTGGTTTCGCCCGACCCGAACGACCCCCATTCGTTCCGTCTGCTCCATGGGAAGCAGGCGATCCATACCCATGCCATGACCGCCAACCAACCGATCCTCATGTCGATCAGCAAACGCTATGACATGATCCGGCTTTGGATGAACAGACAGCGGGGCCTTCGATTGGGATTGAAAGATGGTGATTGGGTGATGCTGGAATCACAGGTCGGAAAAGGAAGGATCCGGGTCCGCCTCACAGAAGGAATCCATCCCTCGTGCGTATGGCTTCCGAGCGGGTACGGAATCTTCTCCAAACATTTAAAGACCGCCTATGACGTTGGTCTTTCATACAATGACTTTCTTCCCACCTATTTCGATCCGACCGTGGGCCATGTGATGGCCTCGGAGATCGTGGTGAAGGTGAGGAAGGCCAATTCGTAAAGAAGGAAGAAGGCCCGGGAGGAGGGAACCCTCGGGCTGGACGCGTGCCTCCGGTGTATTATGGCTCGATATGGAATGGTGATCGATGAAACGAAATGTGTGGGGTGTCATGCTTGTCGGGTGGCCTGCCACAACCAGAACGGCCTTGACGAAAAAGAGGCTTACAATCACCTCGAAGAGAGGGAGTATGGGACATTCCCCAATTATGGCCGTGAGTTTCTCCCTGTCCAGTGCCAGCACTGTGACAACCCTCCCTGTGTCAAGGTCTGCCCTACAGGGGCGTCCCACAAAAGGAAGGACGGGATCGTCTTGGTCCATAAGGAGAAGTGCATCGGCTGTAAGTATTGCATCGCGGCCTGCCCGTACAATGTCAGGATCATTAAAAAAGAGGGGTATATCGAGAAGTGCCGTTTTTGCATCGAATTTATCGAGAAAGGGGAGAAGCCTGCCTGTATGACCACCTGTATGACGGGGGTGCGGATGTTCGGGGATCTGGACGATCCCAATAGCGAGATTTCCCGCTATATTGTCAAACATAAGCTGAAACAGTATAAGGCGGAGTTGAACACGAAACCGAGAATTTACTACAGGAGAGGATAGCGGAATGACCTCGGAGGAAAAGGCAGATCTTTGTCAGCTGCTGGCGATCCTCTTCGCCCCTCCTGATCGGGAGGCGATCAAAGAATGGACCGAACGGAGAGGTTTCTCGTTTGTCGAGGCCTTTGGGAAGATGGGGAAGGGAAACGAGACCCTTTTCAGGGGTGTCCTTCTGGAGGATCCTCAAGAAAATGGATTCGAGAGGTTACGGTCCGAATATTTTCGGCTCTTCGAGAATGAGGGGGGGGTAAAAATTTCATTGGTCGAATCTTGTTATAAACCCTGGACTCGAGATCCTGATTGTCTCCTTCCTTTCGCCCGAGAGAAGGGCTTCTTGATGGGTGATTCGGCACTTCACCTCTCAGCGCTCTATCAATATTGCGGGCTCGAGGTTCCGGATCTCTTCAAGGGCATGCCGGATCACCTTGTCCTGGAATTGGAATTCTTGTCGTTCCTATACCGTCATGGCAGGGAGCGGGAGGCTCGAAGATTCATTGAAGATCATCTCGATTGGATTCCCTCGCTCGTCGAGATGTGCCAGAGTGTTCAAGCCCATCCCTTCTACCTATCCCTGGTGGAGCTCCTTCGGCTTTTTTTGGATAGCGAGAAGGTGCGTTTGGAGAAGGAAGAACATGGAGAGAAGGAGATTGATCCAACGGAGCTTTGAGGCCTTGGTGCTGGCCGGTTTGGTGATATTAGGGGGATGTTCGAAGAAAGACCCTCCTTCTACGTTTGGGAACCAAGAACATCTCTGGAGGATGTTGAGCGGTGAGGAGAAGGTAGAGGAGCCGATCGAGTTGGCTTCGACCAAACAGACCCCCGCCCTCTATCGAGATGCCTCGATGGGAAAGGCGGATCCCTCTTTCGTCCCGAAGATCGGAGGGGGGTGAAGTTAATTGGTCATCCGTCGGGGACGGATCTTCACTTTTGTGGCCAAGACGTGGAAGAGATTCGGAGAGGAGAAGTCAGATGTTTATGGAGGGACAAATCCTCGTCTACTGGAATTGGATTGTGGCAATTGACCTATTCGCTGCCGGCCTGAGCGCAGGCGCCTTTATCATTTCGGCTACGGCCTACTTCTTAGGACGGGAGAGGTATGAGACGATCACCCGGATTGGAGCCTATATCGCTCCTTTCCCTGTTCTCATCGGGATTGCGGCCCTTATATACGATCTTGAACGACCTCACCTTTTCTGGAAATTATTCCTCACCTTTCAGCCCAGTTCAGTGATGTCTCTGGGGTCTTGGTTGCTTCTCTTCTTCTCCTTTTTCAGTATGGCCCATTTTTATCTCTGGCTCCCTGAACGGTATGACATTTTGAGATTGATCCCGGCGATTCGGGCCAACCGTCTACTGGCCCGACTGGGGGGGGAGAATTTGACCGTAGCCCGAGGGTTGATCGCCGGGTTCGGAATTCCCATCTCGATCGGGGTTGGAATCTACACCGGAGTTCTTTTAGGTGCTCTGACCGCAAGACCCTTCTGGAACAACCCCATGTTGCCAATGCTTTTCTTGATCTCTGCCATGATGACGGGGTCGGCTGCAATCTGTTTTGTGGGCTGTTTCATTAAGGGATTCCGTGGTATGAGTCGGGAGGCGGTCAATACGAATAAGTTCATGATTCATTCCATCGATTTTACCTTGATGGTCTTTTCGATCATCGCGGTCTTCCTCTTCGTCCTTGGACTCTATGTGTCGCCTCGGAGCTCGGTGGCAGCTGTCCACCTCATCATTGGCGGGGAGTTCACTTTTCACTTCTGGTTCTTCGTCGTAGGGATAGGGATCGTCGTTCCCCTGGCCTTGGAGGTCTATGAGCTCATCCCCCATTACATCAAGCACGTGGAATTGCGAGAACACAACCCCTGGATCTCCGGCGTGATCACCACCTCCGTTCTCATCGGCGGGTTCGTGATGCGTTATATCGTCATATATGCCGGTCAGATGGCCCATATCATAAGCTCGTAACAAAACGGATCAACCTTCCTTCCCACCCCGTCCTCCCAGACAGGACCGTTCTATGCCCGTTGAACCTCCTTTGTTTTTTTAGAACTTACGAACGATTCCCAGGGAGGGATGGGTCATCGATTCTCCCCCCTTCGCCCCTTTCCAGATTTCCCTTGCTTTTCAAGGGAGGCCTTGAGGGGGGGAGATGCGAAACCATTCCATTTGGGTTATAAGAAGGCCAAACGATTTCATCTACACAAGGAGGTTTGAGCATGGGAGCGATGAGGATCAGATTCGGGATGAGGATGATTCCATTGGTCGTCATTGTCCTTCCGGTGCTTTTCACCACAATCGCCTGGGGAGATCCACAGAAGATCCTTTCAGCCATTGAGGCCAATGCCAGCAACTGCAAAATGGTTTCTCAGAAGATTTTCGATTTTAAAGAGCTGGGCCAGCAGGAGTTTAAGAGTTCCGCCCTTCTCAAAGAGGAGTTGCAGAGATTGGGGTTTACGGTCGAGGGGGATCTGAAGGTCCCGGCCGACCTGGTGAAAGATGGGATCGCCAAGACCGCCTTCAAGGCCGAATTAAAGGGAAAAGGGCCTGGGCCCACCATCACGATCATGCTCGAATACGACGCCCTGAAGAATGGCCACTCCTGCGGCCACAACCTGATCGCAGGATCGGGTTTGCTCGCTGCGGCAGGGCTGGCCAGCGTGATGAAGGAGACCCCTGGACGGCTCTGGGTGATTGGTACGCCCGACGAAGAGAGAGGTTCCCTGGGCGGCGGAAAGATTGCTCTACTCGAAGGGGGATACTTTGAGGGATCAGATATTGTCTTCATCACTCATCCGGCAGATCGCTGGAACGCCGATATGCGTTACCTGGCGATGAAAAGGGCCACCTTTGTCTTCAAAGGTAAGGCATCCCATGCCGCCGCGGCTCCCCACAAAGGGATCAGTGCCCTTGATGCGGTGATCCTGACTTTCAATGCCACCGATATGTTGAGGGAGCACGTCCGTCAGGATGTGCGGATCCACGGGATTATCAAAAAGGGTGGAGATGCGGTCAATATCGTCCCGGAAGTTGCCGAGGCGGAATTTGCAGTACGGGCACTCGACACGACCACGATGGAGGAGACGTATCAGAAGGTCGTGAATTGTGCCAGGGCCGGAGAGCTCGCTACGGGCGCCAAACTGGAATTCAAGGAACCGAGGACCTCCTTAAAGGCACCGATCGTCATCCCTGCCCTGACCCAATTGGTCCTCGATAAGGCCAAATCCCTGGGCGTTCCCGAGAGCGAAATCAAACCCTCCACAGACTCCGGCTCTTCGGATCTCGGGAATGTGGGAAACGCCTTTCCGACGGTTGAGCTCAAGTTTAAGATCGCTCCCGAAGGGACCCCAGGCCATTCCGATGCCTTTAGGGATTATGCGGGTTCCGAGGAGGGATGGAAGGCGGCGGTGATCACGGCCAAAGCCATTGCGCTTGCGGCCTACGATTTACTCATCCGTCCTGACAAGGTAAAGGCCATTCAGGAGGCCTTTAAAGAACTGAAAGCCAAAGAAGGGAAATAAAGGGTCGAACGGGGCAAAAGGTCGGGACGAAAGGCGAGGGGCACCTCGCCTTTTTTTTAACCCATTGAAAAATCTATATATTTTACTTGTGAAAAAGTTTTTTTGACCCTCTGGGTTTGAGGTATTATATTTTGTTTCGTTAAGAAAAAGGATCTGTGGCCAAGTAAAGCAAACCCCCCCTTTTTCCCCCGATCCCGGGTTTTAACCCAGGCATTGTACAACCAAAGGAAAGAAGCCATGGACGAGATCCGTTATCAGAAATTATTGGCAACCCGAATTTGTGATCTCGGCCTCGATGTGAATGAGAGCATGGCCGAGTATTTCAGAAGGTTGAAAAAGGAGCTCAAAGCCCATCGGATCCTTCTCTGGCCCGATTTCTATTTTGGTAACGAATGGGGCTGCGTCAACAAGAAGATTTCCATCAGCATCCCCTTCTATTACGGCATGCCAGAATTGAAGGAGCTGGAAGGAGACCTCCCTACGAAGGAGGGGATCATCAAGACCCTCCGCCACGAAACGGGCCATGCCGTGAACTATGCCTACCGACTTTATCAGAGAAGGGACTGGAGGGAGCTTTTTGGGGATTTTAACAAGAAGTACCAGGATGGTTATCTTCACCGGGTCAACCCCTGGTCGAAGAGTTATGTCCGTCACCTCCATTACTTCGGCGATCCCCACTACGCCCAGAAGCACCCCGATGAGGATTGGGCAGAGACCTTTGCCATCTGGCTCGATCCAAAATCAGACTGGGAGAAGAGATATCGGAACTGGCCGCAGGCCTTTGAAAAACTGGCCTATGTGGACACCTTGATGGACGAGATCGCAGGGGTCGAGCCGGTCAACCTCCAAATGAAACGGGAGGGAGAATACACGACCATTGAGGAGACGGTTTCCGAGTGGTGGGGGTTGGACGGCGAGATGCTCGATCAGGAGCTCCAGGAGTTTATTCACGATATGAACGAACTGTTTATCCAACCCGACCGTGGCCGGAAGCGAGTGGTTCCTGCCTGGAGATTGATCCGGAAGTATGCGAGGCTTTTGACCGAGCAGGTGAGCCAGTGGATCTCGGGATCGAACAAGCATACGGTTCGAAAGATCCTCCGACGCTGGGAGGCCATCTGCCGCAACGAATCGCTGGGCTTCCTCCCCGAAGAAGAGGATCGGAAGTTGATCGAACTGACCACCCTCCTCACCTACCATGTCGTGGACGACGTCCATCACCTCCGGAGTTAGAAAAGGGGAGGGGTCGGGGGTGGGGAACTTAACCCGAAATCATCTTCTTAAATTCTTCTTCGGTAAGGGTGTGGATGCCCAACTGCCGGGCTTTGTCCGCTTTTGAACCGGGGTCCTCTCCGATGACGACGAAATCGACCTTCTTCGAGACGCTGGAGGCCGTTTGGCCGCCCAGGGATTCCACCAGGTTTCGGGCCTCCTCCCTCCCAAAGGATTGGAGTTTCCCGGTGAAAACGAAGGTCTTTCCGGCCAGCTTTCCTTTTCGTCGGGGCTGCGGTTCGATCAGTTGGATGCCTGCCCTTCTCAATCGCTCGATCGACTCCCGGTTCTTTTTGTCCCTGAAGAATCGCACCACGCTGGCGCTCACCTCAGGCCCGATCCCCTCCACCTCCATCAGCTCTTCTTCGGAGAGGCCGAAGAAATCCTCCAGCCTCGGGAAATGGCGGGCCAGGTCCTCCGCCGTGGTCTCCCCGACATGGTGAATGCCCAGGGCATAGAGGAATTTACCGAGGGGTTTCGTCTTGCTCCTCTCGATGGCGTCGATGATATTTTGTGCCGATTTGTCCGCCATCCTCTCCAGGGCGATCAAATCCTCCTTTTGGAGATAGTAGAGGTCCGCCACGTCCTTGACGAGGCCCCTGTCCACAAGCTGATCGATCAGTTTGACGCCCAGCCCATCGATATCCATTGCCCTCTTGGAAGCAAAATGCCTGATCCGGCCTTTGAGCTGGGCCGGGCAGTCCAGGCCGATACAGCGGTAGAGGGCCTCCTCCTTTACCACATCGGCCCCGCAGGCCGGGCATTTCATGGGCATTCGGAACTTTTTCTCCCTTCCGGTGCGCCGGGAGGGGATGACCTGAACCACTTCAGGGATCACGTCTCCTGCCCTCTGGACGATGACCGTATCGCCGATCCTTACGTCGAGCCGGTCGATCTCGTCCTGGTTGTGGAGGGTCGCGCGGCTGACCTCTACCCCTCCCACTTTCACCGGTTCCATGACCGCCACCGGCGTGAGCACACCCGTGCGCCCTACCTGAACGATGATGTCGAGAATTTTAGTCGTCTCTTGTTTGGGGGCAAATTTGAAGGCGAGGGCCCAGCGGGGGCTTCTGGAGATTTCTCCCAGCCTTGCCTGAAGATCGAGACGGTCGACCTTGATCACGATGCCGTCGATCTCGTAAGGGAGCTTCTCCCGCCTTTCGTTCATCTCGTGATAGTAGTCGATGACCTCCTCGATATGACGACAGTGTCGGATGTGGGGATTGGTTCTCAATCCCCATTTCGGCAACGTCTTAAGGATCTCGTACTGGGTTTTAAAGGTGAAGCCTCTGACCTCGCCGATGCCATAACAATAGATCTCGAGGGGACGCTCCCGGGTGACCTTTGGATCGAGCTGCCGGACGGAGCCCGCGGCGGCATTTCGGGGGTTGGCAAAGGGAGGCTCTCCCCTCTCTTCCCGCTTTCGGTTGAGGGCCCTGAATTTCTCGATCTCCATGATCACCTCGCCCCGCACCTCCAGCCGCTCCGGAGCGGGTAGTTCTTTTTGGATGAGGAGGAGCGGAATCGTCTTGATGGTGCGGAGGTTCTGGGTGATGTCTTCGCCGTTGATCCCGTCACCGCGTGTGGAACCGATGACCAAGGCCCCCTGTTCATAGACAAGCTCCACGGCCAATCCATCGAGCTTCGGTTCAGCGACATAGGCGATCTCGTCGGTCGTTCCAAGAAATTTCTTCACCCGCCTGTCGAATTCCCTCGCCTCCTTCTCATCAAAGGCGTTCGCAAGGCTGAGCATGGGGAGGGTGTGACGGACGATTTTAAAACTCTCCAGGGGAGGAGCCCCCACCCTCTGAGTCGGGGAGTTGGGCGAGCGGAGTTCCGGGTATCTCGCCTCCAGCTCCTCGAGCTCGCGCATGAGGCGATCGTATTGGGCATCGGAGATCTCTGGCTGATCGAGCACGTAGTACCTGTAGTTATGGTATTCGATCTCCTCCCTCAGCTCCTCTATCCTTTTTTTGATAGCCTCAGATGCCATGCCTTTCCATTTTAGGGATTGGCAAGCCTCCTGTCAAATGTCCGGTGAAATTGGGAGGAGGTAAGACCGATCTTCATCGAATGATCAACCCTTAGGCACACAAGATATGGGGTGGGAAGATCGGTATGGAGGTATATCTTGTTAAATCGAGAAAAGAGGGGGAAAATGCAAAATAAGTCCAAAAATTTACTTGACAAATTTCCATTTTAAAGGTATTTGTAATCGCTAAGTGGGAAAAAGTGGGATAAGGTGGTATGGTTCCTTGAGGATCGAGGGGTGAAAGCGTGTTTCGTGGGCGATATGAGCATTCCATAGACTCGAAAGGGCGTATCAGCATCCCTTCCAAGTTCCGGGAAATCCTCAATAAAAAGTATGATGATCGCCTGGTGATCACCAATTTCGACCACTGCCTCCTCGCCTTCCCCTACGAAGAATGGTTCCAGTTGGTCGAGCAGAAGATCGGCTCCTTCTCCATCCTGAGAAAGGAGACCAGTTCCTTTCTCAGGTTTTTCTATTCCAGCGCGATCGATTGCAATCTCGATACCCATGGAAGGCTCTTGATCCCCCCGACCTTGAGGGAGTACGCCAAATTGAAGAAAGAGGTGGTCCTGGTCGGGGAGGGGCGATTCTTCGAAATCTTTGCAAAAGAGCAGTGGCTGGAAGTGGCCCAACAGGCCGAAGAGGGATTCGATCAGATCAGGGATACCCTGGCGAATCTTGGGATATAGGTGCCCCTGCCGGGTAGGGACTTAGGTTCAAGAGCTCTGAATTGAACATTGAAGAAGGAGAGGGAAGGGATAAGACATATCCCGGTGATGGTCGAGGAGGTGATGGCGCTTCTCCGTTGCGAACCCGGTCGGATCTATGTGGATGGGACGTTGGGCGGAGGGGGCCACGCGGAAGAGATCTTGAGACGGACCGGACCCGATGGGGTCGTCGTCGGAATCGACTGGGACGAGAAGGCCATCGAAGAGGCCTCCCGGAGGTTGAAGCCCTACGGAGATCGGATCAGGACGGTGAGGGAGAATTTTACGCACCTCCCCGAAATCCTGAAATCGGCCGGCATCGAGGAGGTGGATGGAATCCTCCTCGATCTCGGCCTCTCCTCCCTGCAGATCGAGGACGAGGCGAGGGGATTTAGCTTCAGAGGGGAGGGGCCTCTCGACATGAGGATGGATGTGCGGTCTGAGGGGACGGCCGCAGATCTGGTGAACCGTCTATCCGTGCAGGAGTTAGAACACCTCCTGAGGGAGTATGGCGAGGAACGATGGGCGAAGCGAATCGCCAGGGCCATCGTGGAGGAACGAGAACGCGCTCCCATCCAGACCGCCCGCGACTTGAGCCGGATCGTCTACCGGGCGATCCCCAGACGGTCTCCGTCCAACCGGATCGATCCAGCGACCCGAACCTTTCAGGCCCTCCGTTTGGGGGTCAATCGCGAGCTGGAAAATCTAAAAGGGATTCTGGAGACCGGATGGAGGATGTTGAAGCAGGGCGGGCGATTCTGTATCCTCACCTTTCATTCCCTTGAAGACCGCCTGGTGAAACACTCCTTCCGGAGAATGGAAGAGGAGGGAAAGATGCGGGTCCTCACGAAGAGGCCCCTGACTCCTTCCAGGCAAGAAGTGAGGATGAATCCCCGTGCCCGAAGCGCCAAACTGAGGTGCGCCGAAAGGAGATGAAGGAAGCGAAGGTCCGAAGATCGGCCCGCACGGAAGGGGGGATGCTCTGGACCGAGGGGAAAGGCAAGCCCAAGGGTCAGGGCCTTCCCCTCCGGAAATTCCTTCTTTTCGGTTCGCTCCTCTGCCTCTTGGTGGGGGCCTCCCTCTTTTATGTCTGGACGAGGATTCGTGTCATTCAACTGGGCTACGACATCTCCAACGCCCTCCAGGAGAATCGGGCCCTTCTCGAGGCCAATAAGAGGATGCGTTTGGAGGTGGCCACCCTCAAATCCTTGGAGCGGATTGAACGGATCGCCGTCGAGGAGCTGAGGATGGTCAAACCCAAACCCGATCAGGTGATCGTGATCCGATGAGACGGAAGCCCATCAACTGGTTCAAGATCAGGGCCATTTTCATCTCGATCGTGCTCTTCGGCTCTTTTCTCTGCATCGTTGGCCGGATGTTTCAGCTGCAGGTCCTCAAGAAGGAGGAGCTCTACAAGTTAGCCGCCAGGCAACAGTTGAGCCAGATCCCGATGGTCCCGAAACGGGGGGCGATCTGTGACCGGCGCGGCAATGAGCTGGCCGTGAGCATTGAGGTCGATTCCGTCTATGTCGATTCACGAAAGATCGTCGAAACGGAGAAGGCCTTTCTCAACCTCTCGGCCCTCTTTCCAGACGACCCGAAGGAACTGAGGAGGAAGTTGACGAGCAAGAGGTCTTTCGAGTGGATCGCCAGAAAGATCTCTCCCAGAGAGAGTGAGGCCGTAAGGGCCCTGCAGCTTCCAGGCCTCCATCTCCTCCGGGAGAACCAGCGATTCTACCCTTATGGCCAACTGGCGGCGCAGGTGGTCGGGTTCGTGGGGCTTGACGGGAACGGCCTCGAGGGGGTTGAGCGGCACTACGATGCCCTGCTTCGTGGCAAGCCCGATCTCCTGACAGCCGAAAGAGATGCCAAGGGGCGGCTGTTGTGGACGGCCGGCGATCCCCGGGCGATCCTCAGAGAGCCTGTCCATCAGAACATCTTCCTCACCCTCGACAAACAGATCCAGCACGTGGCTGAAACGGAACTGAGCCATTCGGTCCAGAAGTGGGGGGCGAGCGGAGGGATGGTTCTCGTCATGGATCCGAAGACCGGCAGGGTGCTGGCCATGGCCTCCTATCCCTTTTTCAATCCCAATCAATTTCTGCAATACTCTCCCCGTTCGTGGAGGAATCGGGCCATTTCGGACGTCTTCGAGCCGGGGTCCATGTTCAAGGCCTTTTTAGCGGCTGCCGTTTTGGAAGAGAAGGTCGTTCAACCCCACGATTCGTTCTATTGCGAAAACGGGTCCTACACCGTGTCGGACTGGACGATCCGGGACTCTTCGAAACATGGGTGGCTGACCTTTCAACAGGTCATCAAGGTGTCGAGCAATATCGGCGCAGCGAAGGCAGCCGAAAAGATCGGCAAAGAGAGGTTCTACCGATACCTCTGTCACTTCGGATTTGGAGAGCGGACCCAGATCGGCCTTCCCGGAGAGGCCAAGGGGATTGTCAGGCATCCGAGATACTGGCCTCCCATCACCCTTCAGACGATCGCCTTCGGTCAGGGCATCGCCGTGACAGGCATTCAGATGGCAAGCGCCTTCTCCGCCATCGTCAATGGAGGGGTGCTCATGAGGCCGCAGATTGTGGAGAAGATCACCGATGAGAAGGGAAGGGAGGTCCAGTCCTTCCAACCCGAGGAGGTTCGGAGGGTCATCTCGGAGGAGACCAGCCGGAAGGTCATGGCCCTGCTCAAAGGGACGACCGAAAAAGGCGGGACAGGCGAACAGGCCGTTCCACAGGGTTACGAGGTGGGAGGAAAGACGGGAACGGCGCAGAAGGTCGATGGCGTTACGAGCGGATATTCCGAAGACAAATACACGGCCGGGTTCATCGGATATGCCCCTGCCGAAAACCCGATGATCGTGGTGCTGGTCGTGATCGATGAGCCGAGAGGATCCCATTATGGAGGGACAGTGGCTGCCCCCGTGTTCAGGGCGATTGTGGAGAAGGTCCTTCCCTCTCTCAACATCCTTCCCCGAGGAACCCTCGTCCTCAAGAAAGAGGCGGGTCCTCTGGAGCCTGAACCGGAGAGAGCCTGGCCTCCGATCGAAGGAGTCCGGATGGGAAAGGGGGCGGAGAAGGTGGTGATGCCCGATCTCACCGGATTGCCGATGAGGACGGCCCTGAGCCGAATCGAAGGAAAGGGTTTGATCATCCGGGTGTCGGGAAGCGGACGGGTGGTAGAACAGATCCCCAAACCTGGGACCGTGATCGATCGGGGCGAGATCTGTTATCTGAAGTTCGAATCGTCTTCGTAGGAGAGGGGATGGCTTCACGGAGGACCTCGAAGGTCGAACGTTTTAACGGGGGACCATGGACCTGAGGCAATTGCTCGAAGGGGTGGCGGTGAGAAAGATCGACGGGAAGACCAACCCGGAGATCGCCGGCGTCGCCTACCACTCTCAACAGGTCGATCGGAATTTTCTCTTCGTGGCCATACGAGGCCTAGAGGTGGATGGCCATCGCTTCATCGGTGAGGCCGTCCGGAGGGGGGCGGTGGCGGTCCTCATGGAGGAAGGAGTCGCTCCGGAAGGCGTCACGGCCGTCTTCGTCGAAGATAGCCGGAGAGCCCTGGCAAGGGTGGCCTCAAACTTTTACGGCGACCCCTCATCTCGGCTGAGCCTGGTGGGGGTCACCGGCACGAACGGAAAGACCACGACCACCTATCTGATTGAATCGATCTTGAAACGGGCCGGGAGGGCCACCGGCGTGATCGGGACGATCAACTATCGTTACGGCCAGAAGACGATTCCGGCGCTCAATACCACCCCGGAGTCCCTCGATCTCCAGAGGATCCTTCGGGAGATGGGGGATCACGGGGTTTCCCACGTGGTCATGGAGGTTTCCTCCCATGGCCTCGATCTGGATCGGGTCGCGGGATGCCACTTCGATGCCGCGGTCTTCACGAATTTCACCTCCGACCATCTCGACTATCATCAGACGCTCGAGCATTATTTTGAGAGCAAGAGGAAGTTCTTCAAGAAATTCTTGTTGGAGAGCCAGAAGGCCAAGAGGTTCGCCGTGACCAATGTGGATGATCCGAGGGGGGAGGAGATCGTGAAGGAGGTCCCTCTCCCCCTCGTCCGGTATGGCCTGGAACGTCCTGCCGAGGTCTCGGCCTCGGAAGTGACGCTCTCCTTCGAGGGGCTTTCCTGTCGGGTCAGGACGCCGGAGAACGATTTTCCTGTTCGATCTCGCCTGACCGGACGGTTCAACCTCTACAACCTCTTGGCCGCCGTGGCCACCGGTTATGGCCTTGGACTCCCTGCGGAGGTTTTGAAAGAGGGGATCGAAGCGGTGGAAGGGGTTCCGGGGAGGCTTGAAAAGGTAGAAAACCGGAAAGGCATCCACGTCATCGTGGATTATGCCCATACCCGGGACGCCTTGGAAAGGGTGCTGACTGGGCTGAGGGAGACCTTGGCCCGCTCTGACCGCGAGGGCAAGATCATCACGGTCTTCGGCTGCGGAGGAGACAGGGATCGGACCAAGAGGCCCCTGATGGGAGAGGTGGCTGCACGGTTAAGCGACCTGGTGGTGATCACCTCGGACAACCCGAGAACCGAAGACCCCCTGGCCATCCTTCAGGAGGTCGAAGCAGGCGTTCGCCCTCACGCCATCGAAGCCTTAGGGGAGGGTGGAAGGGAGTCGTGGCGTGCGAAGAAAGGGTATCTGAAGATCCCCGATCGAAGGCAGGCCATCCGAACGGCCATCGATCTGGCCGAGCGGGGAGACGTCGTCCTGATCGCCGGCAAAGGCCACGAGGATTACCAGATCGTCGGCAGGAAGAGGTTCCCCTTTGACGACCGTCTCGAGGCCAAACGGGCCCTGGAGGAGGAATGACCTTTACCCTCGAGGAGGTTTTGGAGGCTACAGGGGGAAGGCTCCTTTGCGGGAAAAGGGAGGTCGTCTTTCCGGCCATCTCGACCGATTCGAGAAGGATCACCGAGGGAGCCCTTTTCGTCGCCCTGAAGGGGAGGCGATTCGATGGCCATCAATTCGTCGTTGAGGCCCTGGCCAAAAGGGCCGGAGGCGTGCTGATCGAGGAGGGGAAGGCCGAAGAGGTTCAACGGGCGGCCCAATCCGAAAGGCCGGTCATCCTCGTGAAGGACACCCTTCGCGCCCTCGGTGACATGGCCAGGCATCGCAGGCAGAAGTTTGGTATTTCGGTCGTGGGGCTGACCGGCAGCAACGGAAAGACGACGACGAAAGAGCTAATCGCCGCCTGCCTTGAAACCTCCTTTCCGGTGCTCAAGACGATGGGGAACTTCAACAATCTGATCGGGCTTCCCCTCACCCTCCTCCAGTTGACCGGGAAGGAGAAGGTGGCTGTTCTCGAAATGGGAATGAATGTGCCGGGTGAGATCGGGCGGCTGACGGAGATCGCGGCCCCGGATGTGGGATTGATCACCAATATCCAGAGGGCCCACCTTGAGGGCCTGGGATCTCTGGAAAGGATCCAGCAGGAAAAAGGGGACCTCTTTCTGAAAATGAGACAGGATGGAACGATCATCGTGAATCTGGACGATCTCAGGGTGGTGGAACTGGGGAGGAAGTTTCCAGGCCGCAAGATCACGATCGGGATCGAAAACCGGGCCGATATCATGGCCAAAGAGATCCGAACCGAGGGACGAGAAGGCACTTCCTTTCGACTCTTCCACGAGGGAGGGGAGGCCGAGGTTCGACTCCCCTTGATCGGAAGGCATTTCGTCTATCACGGCCTCTTTGCAATCGCCACGGCCAAGCTCTTTGGAATCGGAACCGAGGAGATCCTGAAGGCCCTTGAGACCTTTCAACCCGCTCCCATGAGGATGGAGGTCCTCTCCCTCGAGGGCGGGGTGAACCTGATCAACGATGCTTACAATGCGAACCCGGATTCGATGGAGATGGCCCTCCGAACCCTCTCCGAGGTGAAAGGGGAGGGCCGGGCCATCGCGGTCTTAGGCGATATGTTGGAGCTGGGGGACTTTACCGTGGAGGCGCATCGCCAACTGGGACGGAAGGCCGCCCTGTTCTCCATCGACCTGCTCCTCGTCATGGGGGAGGAGGCCGCCCTCGTGGTGGAATCGGCCCTCCAGGCAGGGATGGCGCCTGATCGGGCCAAAAGGGTGTCGAGCCCTTCGGAGGCCGCTCGTCTCATAAAGGCCTTCGCCCGGCAGGGCGATTGGATCTTGGTGAAAGGGTCCAGGGGGATGGCCATGGAACGGGTGGTCGAGATCCTGAGGCGGGAGAAGGAGGAAAAAGATGCTCTATCATCTGCTCTACCCCCTTCATGAGTGGATCTCGGCCTTCAACGTCTTTCGATACATCACGATCCGGACCATCTATGCGATCCTGACGGCGTTGGTCATCAGTTTCGTCATCGGGCCCTGGTTGATCGAAAAGTTGAAGAGCTTACAGATGAGGCAGGTCGTGCGGGAGGATGTCCCCTCCAGACATCTTTCAAAGAACGGGACCCCGACCATGGGCGGAGGCCTGATCCTCTTGGCCTTTCTCCTTCCGACCCTTCTCTGGACCGACTTGACGAACCGTTACGTCTGGCTCGTCCTGTTGACCACCCTCGGCTTTGGCGTGCTCGGATTCGTCGATGATTACAAGAAGATCCAGGACAGGAACGGCATGGGGCTCAAGGCCCGATATAAATTTCCCATCCAGGTGGCCATGGGGTTGGCCGCAAGCGGGATCCTCTACGAGGCGATCGGCCTGGATTCGAGGCTCTCCTTTCCTTTCTTCAAGAGGCTGATGCCCGACCTCGGAGGGTGGTACGTCTTGTTCGGGATGTTCGTCATCGTGGGCACAGCCAACGCGGTCAATCTCACCGATGGGCTGGACGGGTTGGCCATCGGTCCGGTTCTCATCGCCAGCGGAACCTTCGTCCTATTCAGCTATCTGGCCGGCCATTACCAGCTGGCGAGCTACCTCCAGATCCCCTTTGTGAAGGGAAGCGGAGAGCTGACGATCCTGTGTGGATCGCTCCTCGGGGCGGGGCTCGGGTTTCTCTGGTTCAACACCTACCCGGCCCAGGTCTTCATGGGCGATGTGGGTTCGCTGGCCCTGGGGGCGTCCCTCGGAACGATCGCCCTCATCACCAAGCAGGAGTTCCTTCTGGTGATCGTGGGCGGGATCTTCGTGGCCGAGACGCTTTCGGTCATCATCCAGGTCGTCTCCTATAAGCTAAGACGGAAGAGGGTCTTCCGGATGGCGCCCATCCACCACCACTTCGAATTGAAGGGGTGGGCTGAACCGAAGATCATCGTCCGGTTCTGGATCATCGGCATCATCCTGGGTTTGATCGCCATCGGCACCTTGAAGTTGAGGTGAAGCGGAATCCCATGGATCTCAGGGGTCGGAAAGTCTTGGTCGTGGGTTTGGCCAGAACAGGGCTGGCCACCGTACGGTTCCTCCTGGAGAGAGGCGCCATCGTGAGCACTTCGGAGGCAAAGTCCGAAAGGGAGATGCAGGAGGTCGCCTCCCAGTTGAAGGGGGCCTCCATCCATTCCGAATGGGGAGGCCACTCGGTCGCTCTCTTCCTCGGTCAGGAGCTCATCGTTCTCAGCCCGGGGGTCGATCCTGGCCTTGAGCCGATCAGGAAGGCCTTGGATCGGGGGATCGAGGTGATCAGCGAGATCGAACTGGCCAGCCGTTACCTCTCTCTCCCCATGATTGCGATCACCGGCACCAATGGAAAGACGACGACGACCCTTCTCATGGCGGCGATGCTCAAGGAAGAAGGGAAGAGGGTCGGTGTCGGGGGCAACATCGGAGAGCCTTTGATCCGCTTCGTCGAGAATGGGGGTCGGTGGGAGATCCTGGTCGTGGAGGTTTCGAGCTTCCAGCTGGAAGGGATCGATACCTTTCGGCCTGCGGGTTCGGTCTTACTCAACATTACCGAGGATCACCTCGACCGATATCCGACCTTTGAGGACTACATCGAGGCGAAGCTCAGGATCTTTAAGAATCAGAGGCCCGAAGACATCGCCATTCTGAACCAGGATGACCCGATCATTCGGAAACACTTGGACCGGGTCAGGGCCAAGGCCTTCTTCTTCAGCCTCGAGCGAGAGGTGGAGGAAGGGTGTTTTTTAAACCGAGGCCAAATCCTTTTCCGGCGGGACGGGAGGGAAGAGACCTATGACCTGAGGCGGTCGGGCCTGAGAGGGATCCACAATGTCGAGAATGGGATGGCCGCGATCCTCGGGGCGAGGCTCTTCGGCGCTTCGAGAGAGGCGGTTCAGAGGGCCATCGACCAGTTCAGGGGGGTGGAACACCGCCTCGAATTTGTCCGGGAGATCGGGGGGGTGACCTATTATAACGACTCGAAGGGGACGAACGTCGGTTCTGTGGTCAAATCCCTCCAGAGCTTCGAGGCCCCGGTCATCTTGATCGCCGGAGGGAAGGACAAACAGACGGACCTCGGGCCCCTCAAAGAGTGGGTCCGGACCCGGGTGAAGCGGATGATCCTGATCGGCGAGGCCAAGGAGAGAATGGCCAGGGAACTGGGCTCCCTGACGGACACGGTGAAGGCCGAAACCTTGGAAGAGGCCGTGCGGCTGGCCCATCGGTCGGCGAGCCGGGGCGACGTCGTCCTCCTCTCGCCGGCCTGTTCGAGCTTCGACATGTTCAAGGACTACCAGGAGCGAGGGAAAGTTTTTAAGGAGGCGGTCAACCGGTTAGTAGAAGATCCCTCGGCCGGATCTTTAACGTGAGAGGGTTTCATCGGTGAAGACGAGGGGAAGATTCGACTTTATCCTGCTGGGGGCGGCCCTGATCCTGACCGGGATCGGGATCGTGATGGTCTATAGCACCAGCGCCATCCTTGCCGGAGACCGATTCGGGGACCCCTACTACTTCTTGAAGAGGCAGGCCCTTTACGCCGGAGCGGGCTGCCTGGCGATGATTCTGATGTGGTTCATCCCTCACGGGTTCTGGAGGCGGATGGCCTACCCCATCTTCTTCGCCTCGGTCCTTCTCCTGGTAGCGGTTCTGATCCCGGGCGTGGGTCATAAGGCGGGAGGAGCGATGCGATGGCTGAAGATCGGGGGATTCACCTTCCAACCTTCGGAATTGGCGAAAATGGGCCTGATCATCTTTCTGGCCTACTTTCTCACGAAGAAGGAGGAAAAGATCAAAAGCTTCTCCTTCGGATTCCTTCCCACCGTCTTCCTCTCGGGTCTGGTGATCGGCCTCCTCTTGCTGGAGCCTGATTTCGGCGCGGCCCTCTTTCTGGCCCTCATCGTCTTTCTCCTCCTTTTCCTCAGCGGCGCACGCGTCATCTATCTCTTGGGAGGGGTGCTTCTGGTTGCGCCTCTCCTCTATCTCCTCCTGATGAACGCGGAGTACCGCTACAAGAGGCTTGTCAGCTTCCTCCGGCCCTGGGAGGACCCCACGGGGACGAGTTTTCAGATCATCCAATCCTTTCTCTCTTTCGGTTCGGGAGGCCTCTTCGGCCTGGGGTTGGGGGAGGGGAGGCAGAAGCTCTTCTTTCTCCCGGCGCCCCACACCGATTTCATCTTTTCCATGATCGGTGAGGAGCTCGGGCTCGTGGGGGCCTTGGGGGTGGTGCTCCTCTTCTTCCTCATCATGGTCCGTGGGGTCCAGATCGGGTTGTCGGTTCAGGATAGGTTCGGCTCTTTTCTGGCGCTGGGGATCACCCTGATGATCTCGCTCCAGGCGATCATCAATATGGCAGTGGTGCTCGGGCTGCTTCCCACAAAAGGGTTGACCCTCCCCTTCGTCAGTTACGGGGGGACCTCTCTGATGGCCAATTTTATCGGGTTGGGGATCCTCCTCCGTCTTTCAACCCAGGCGGAGAGGCGATGAAATGGGTCATCGCAGGAGGAGGGACAGGAGGCCATCTCTTTCCCGGCATCGCCGTTGCCGAGGCCTTTTTGGAGAGAGAGGAGGAGAACGAGGTTCTCTTCATCGGCACCGAAAGAGGCCTTGAGGCGAAAGTGTTATCCGATGGAAGGTTCCCTTTAAAGATGATCCGGGCGATGCCCCTCATGGGAAGGCCGATCCTCGGCAAGGCGAGGGCCCTTTGGGCCATGCCGAGGTCGATCGGGGAGGCGATGAGGCTGTTGAAGGAGTTTCAACCCCATCTGGTGTTGGGGGTGGGGGGCTACGCCTCGGGCCCTGCCATCTTAGGGGCCGCCCTCCTCGGGGTGAAGCGGGCCATTCACGAACAGAACGTCGTTCCCGGGTTGACGAACCGGATGCTGAAGTGGTTCAGCCAACGGATTTTCATCTCCTTCGAAGAGACGAGGCCTTATTTTCCGGCGAAGCGGACCGTGGTCACGGGAAACCCGATCCGAAGAGAGATCCTCCGCTGTGCCGGCCTGCGGGAGAGAGGAGATCGGTTTACCCTCCTCATCTTCGGGGGGAGCTCCGGGGCCCACCGGATCAACATGGCCGTGGTCGAGGCCCTGCCCGGGCTTCAGGAGATGAGGTCGGCATGGCGATTTATCCACCAGACCGGGAAGGACGATCTGGAGGTCGTCTCGAAGGCCTACAGGGAAGGAGGGTTCGAGGCAGAAGTGGTCCCTTTTATCGAGCGGATGGAGCACTACTATCCCAAGGCCGATCTGGTGATCTGTCGTTCCGGGGCGAGCACCGTGGCGGAGCTTGCGGTTTGCGGAAAGGCCTCCATTTTGGTTCCCTATCCCTATGCGGCCCATCGCCATCAGTTGATCAATGCCCAGAAGCTGGCCGATCGGGGGGCAGCCAGGCTGATCCTGGACCGAGAGCTCAGCGGGCCAGTGCTCTCCGAGGCGATCCGTGACCTCTACCTCCATCCGGAAAAGAGGGAGGGGATGGAGCAGGCCGCCCGGACCTTTGCTCGACCCGGGGCGGCTGAGGAGATCGTGGATCAAGGTTATGCGTTGGTCAGGCGTTAAAGCCTGAGGGTGAAGCGTCTCTATGTATCGGAAGGTCAAGGTCAGAAACATCCACTTCGTCGGGATCGGTGGGATCGGCATGAGCGGGATTGCCGAGGTGCTGCTCAACCTGGGTTATCGGATCAGCGGATCGGACCTGAGGGAGACCGAGGTGACCCGGAGGCTTCAGGCCCTCGGATGCGAGATCCATTACGGCCATCAGAGGGAGAATGTGAAGGAGGCCGATGTGGTGGTCGTCTCTTCGGCCATTCGACCCAACAACCCCGAGGTGGAAGCCGCAGAGGAGAGGCTCATCCCGGTCATCCCCAGGGCGGAGATGCTGGCCGAACTGATGCGCATGAAGGTGGGCATCGCCATTGCTGGCACCCATGGAAAGACGACGACCACCTCTCTCATCGCAACCATCTTGGGCGCCGCGGGACTGGATCCCACCGTGGTGATCGGGGGAAGGCTCAACAGCATCGGGAGCAATGCGAGGTTGGGGCAGGGCGATTTTTTGGTGGCCGAGGCCGACGAGAGCGACGGATCGTTCCTGAAGCTGTTGCCCACCATCGCGGTGGTGACGAACATCGATCCGGAGCATCTCGACTACTACCATCATATCGAGGAGATCAAAGAGGCCTTCCTCCAGTTTCTGCACAAGATCCCCTTCTTCGGTTTGGCGGTGCTCTGCCTCGATCACCCCCATGTGCAGAGCCTCCTGCCCAAGGTCAAGAAGCGGTTCACCACCTATGGATTGACCACCCAGGCCGATTTTCAGGCCGAGGAGATCGACTACGAAGGGCTTTCCACCACCTTCAAGGTCCGCCACCTCCGGAGGGAGATCGGTCGATTGGAGCTTCGGATGCCAGGCCTCCATAACGTCTATAATGCGCTGGCTGCCCTGGCCACGGCCTTCGAACTCGATATCCCTTTTGACGTCGTCCAGGACTCCCTGAGAGAGTTCAGCGGCGTCCAGAGGAGATTTCAGATCAAGGCAGACCTCCAGGGGGTCCTCGTCGTGGACGACTATGGCCATCATCCCGTGGAGATCATGGCAACCTTGAAGGCGGCCAAGACGGGGTGGAGGAGGCGGGTCGTGGCCGTTTTTCAACCCCACCGTTATACCCGGACGCAGGCCCTCCTGAAGGAGTTTTTCACCGCCTTTAACGACGCCGATGTGCTTATCCTGACCGAGATCTATCCAGCGGGCGAGGAGCCGATCGAGGGGGTGGAGGCAAAGGTCCTCTTCGAGGGGATCAGGGAATACGGCCACAAGGATGTGACCTATCTGCCCGATAAGAAGGGGATCGTGGATCACCTGCTGGGGATCATCGCCCCCGGGGACATGGTCATCACCTTGGGGGCTGGCGATATCTATCAGGTGGCCGATGAGCTGGTGAAGCGCCTGGGAGGGGGCGGTAAGGCGGGGGTGGGCTCCATCTCATGGTGAGGGATTATCAACAGGAGGCTGTGGGATTGATCGAAGGAGAGGTGATCTTCGACGCGCCGATGAAACGCTATACCTCCCTCAAGGTGGGAGGGCCTGCGGATTGCTTGCTCTTTCCCAAGGATCTCGATGAATTGAGGAAGGTGGTTCTTCACGCCAAGGAGAAAGAGATCCCCCTTTTCGTTTTGGGCAACGGGACCAACCTCCTCGTCCTCGACGGAGGCATTCGAGGCTGGGTCGTCACCCTGAGGAAAGGGTTGAGGAGAATCCGGAAGGAAGGGGCCTACGTCGAGGCCGAGGCAGGCTGCGGACTCCAGGAACTGGTCCGGTTTTCCTTTCGCCACGGGTTGACGGGGTTTGAACCCTTTTTTGGAATTCCCGGGACCGTGGGAGGGGGGTTGGCGATGAATGCGGGCGCTTGGGGAGAGGAGATGGGAGACGTGGTCCGTTCCGTCTCCTTTATGGACGAAGCGGGCGAGGTCGTCGAGCGGCCTCGAACCGAACTCCGTTTCGCATACCGGCGTTTGGACTTCCCATCGACCTGGATCATCCTCAAAAGCTCCTTCCATTTGGAAAAAGGGGACAAGCAGAAAATCCATGATCGGATGACCTCTTTTTACGAGAGGCGAAAGAGGACCCAACCCCTCGACTATCCGAGCGCGGGGTCGATCTTCAAAAACCCCGAAGAGGGACCCGCGGGAAAGTGGATCGAGGAATCGGGGTTGAAGGGTTTCCGGATCGGCGAGGCGATGGTCTCCGAGAAACATGCCAATTTCATCATCAATTTGGGAAGGGCGAAGGCGGAGGAAGTGCTTCGGCTCATCGAGGAGATTGAAAGAAGAGTATACGAAGAGAAGGGCATCCGGCTCAAGAGGGAAGTGAAGGTGGTGGGTGAGGCATCATGGTCGTGAATGAGGAGAGCCCTAAGAGGGGGAACGGTCCTCGGACGAAGGAGCCCTCCCTCAAGTCCAAGAAGATCGGTGTCCTTTTCGGAGGGCTTTCTCGAGAGCGGGAGATTTCGCTCCGGACGGGAAAGGCGATCCAGAAGGCCCTTGCAGAACGGGGCTATCAGGTCTGCTGCATCGATGTGGGCCGGGATATCGCTGAACGGTTGACCAAGGCGAGGATCGAGGTGGCCTTCATCGCTCTCCATGGACGATACGGAGAGGACGGGACGATCCAGGGATTGTTGGAACTGATGGGGATCCCCTATACCGGATCGGGGGTGCTGGCCAGCGCCCTCTGCCTCCACAAGGTCATGGCCAAGAAGATCCTGATCCAGGAGAACCTTCCGACCCCACCCTTCCACAGCCTAAAACGAGAGGAGATCGAGAGGGGAGGGATGAAAGGGCTCCTCCTCTCCCTCCCCCTCGTGGTGAAACCGGCGAGGGAAGGCTCCACGATAGGCGTCTCCATCGTTCGAAAGGAGGAGGACCTTCAGGGGGCGGTGAGGGAGGCCCTGAAATACGACGACGAAATCCTGATCGAGGCCTTTGTGAAGGGGAAGGAGATCACGGTGGGCATTCTCAATGAGCTTCCCCTTCCCATCATCGAGATCGTTCCCAAGAGCGGTTTCTACGACTTCCATTCGAAATATACCAAAGGAGAGACCGAATACCTCATTCCGGCCCGGATCGGCAGGGAGAAATACCTCTACGCCCAGGAGATCAGCCTGAAGGCCTTTCAAGCCCTCGGTTGTTCTGACGTGGCGAGGGTCGACCTCATGACAGACGAGGAAGGCAATCCTTTCATCATCGATGTGAACACGATGCCGGGGATGACCGAAACGAGTCTCCTGCCGAAAGCAGCGGAGTATGTGGGCATCTCCTTCGGTGAACTGGCGGAGCGGATTCTCCTGGGGGCGGCATTGAAGATGGGGCGATGACCAAAACGGGGGGAGAGAATCCCTTCGAGGTGGTCTTGAGAATTGAAAGGAAGGTCCCTTGGACGGAGAGCAGTTTTATCGACCCGAGGCGAACAAGAGAGGTACTGACCCGATAGGGGAGAGGTTTCTTCGGATCCTCAAGAAGACCCTCCATTTCACCCTCCTCCTCCTGGGTGTCCACGCCCTCTTCTTCGCAGGATACCAGACCTATGCCTACCTCATGAAGGATTCCTGGTTCCGGGTGAGGGCGGTGGAGGTCCGCGGGTGCCGCACCATTTCCGAGCAGACCGTGGTCTCGCTGGCGCGGCTCGAAGGCAATGCCAATCTTTTCAGGCTCCGCCTGAAGGAGATGGCCCAGAGGATCGAAGCCCATCCCTGGGTCGAAGGGGTCCGGGTGAAAAAGATCTTTCCCGACCGGCTCTCCATCGATATCGAGGAGAGGAGGCCCGTGGCGATCCTCCAATTGGAAGAGCCCTATTACATCGACGCCAAAGGGGTGATCTTTTCGAGGGCGAGCGATCGGGACCAATACGATTATCCTTTCCTCACCGGATTGAATCGCCAGGACCTGGAAAAGGAACCCGACCGGTCCAAGTTCCTGATCGCCAAGGCCCTCGATTGCCTGATGGCCGTGGATCGGGTCAAGGCGCTTCCCTTCGGGAAGATCTCCGAAGTCCGGATGGAGAAAGATTTGGGGATCTCCTGTGTTACGGCGGTCGAGGGAGTGGAGGTGAGGGTGGGATGGGATCATTACGAGGAGAAGCTGAGGAGGGGGGCTCTCATCTGGGAAGACCTGAAGCAAAGGGGGATCGGCGCCAGGGCCATCGACTGCAGGGATCTGAGGCGCATGGTGGCCAAGAAGGTGACCCAGCCATCCCGATAGGAAGGAGGTGATCGATCGATGGGCAAGGGCGACTCCCTGGTCGTCGGATTGGATATCGGGACCACGAAGATCTGCACGGTGGTGGGGGAGGTGAAGGATGGGCAGGTCGACATCATCGGCCTCGGGACCCATCCTTCCAAGGGATTGCGGAAGGGCGTGGTGGTCAATATCGAGAGTACGGTCCAATCGATCAAGAAAGCGGTGGAAGAGGCCGAATTGATGGCGGACTGCCATATCACCTCGGTCTATGCCGGCATTGCTGGAGGACACATCAAGGGGATCAACAGCCATGGTGTGATCGCGGTCAAAAGCCGGGAGATCACCGAGAAGGACAGGCAGCGAGTCATCGATGCCGCAAGTGCCGTGGCCCTTCCCATGGATCGGGAGATCATCCACGTCATCCCCCAGGAATTCATCGTGGACGACCAGGATGGGATCAAGGACCCGGTGGGGATGTCCGGGGTGAGACTGGAAGGGAGGGTCCACATCGTCACCGGCGCCATCACCTCTGCTCAGAATATTGTGAAATGCGCCAATCGGGCAGGGCTCCATGTCGACGACATCGTCCTGGAACAGCTGGGCGCGAGCGAGGCCGTTCTCACGCCGGAGGAGAAGGAGCTGGGAGCGGCCCTCGTGGACATCGGGGGAGGCACGACCGACCTGACGGTCTTTGTCAACGGGTCGATCAAACATACCGCGGTCTTTGCCATGGCAGGTAGCCACATCACCAACGATATCTCCATCGGGCTTCGGACGCCAGCGGAAGAGGCGGAAAAGATTAAGATCCGATACGGCTGTGCCCTCGCCTCCATGGTCCGCAAAGACGAGACCATTAAGGTGCCCAGCGTGGGGGGACGGGAACCGCGGGTCCTTTCCAGGCAGACCCTTGCAGAGATCATCGAGCCGAGGGTGGAGGAGATCCTCACGCTGGTGCGGGACGAGGTGGTGAAGATGGGCTTTGCCAATCTCCTCGCCTCGGGCGTGATCGTTACCGGAGGCAGCGCCATTCTCGAGGGCCTTCCCGAATTGGCCGAGCAGATTTTCAACCTTCCTGTGCGGAGGGGCACGCCGATCGGCATCGGGGGCCTGGTCGACCTGGTCAACAGTCCCATCTATGCGACCGGCGTAGGGCTTGTCCTCTACGGCAGTCGACACCGGAGCCAGGGCCGATTTAAGGTGGGCGAGGAAAATCTCTTCGGGAAAGTGACCCGGAGGATGAAAGAGTGGGTGAGGGAATTCTTTTGATCCCCATCCCCACCCCTTGTCCCTTGAGGAGATGCGCTTCTCTTTCCCCGTCTCAAGGGAGGGAAGCTCGGGAGGGGAAAGTGGAAAGGCCTATAACTTTTCTTTGAAGGAGGAGGGTTATGATCGAATTTGACGAGAACCAGAACATGACCGCCAAGGTCAAGATCATCGGGGTCGGGGGAGGGGGCAACAATGCATTGAACACCATGATCGCGAGCCATCTGACCGGTGTCGAATTCATCGCAGCCAACACCGACGCCCAAGCCCTGGCCGCCAATCTCTCTCCGATCAAGATCCAGCTGGGGGCCAATTTGACCAAAGGTCTCGGGGCGGGGGCCAATCCCGAGATTGGGAGAAAAGCGGCTCTGGAAGATGTGGATCGGATCCGCGAGATCCTTAAAGGGGCCGACATGGTCTTCATCACCGCGGGGCTGGGAGGGGGGACGGGCACCGGAGGGGCGCCTGTCATCGCAGAGGTCGCCCGGGAGGTCGGGGCCCTCACGGTCGCCATCGTGACCAAGCCCTTCCATTTCGAAGGAAAGAAGAGGATGAAACAGGCCGAGGAGGGGCTGGCCAACTTGAAGATGACGGCCGATGCCCTCATCACCATCCCCAACCAACGACTCCTCAGCATCAGCGGTAAGAACATGACCTTGCTGGAAGCCTTTAAGAAGGCGGACGAGATCCTCTACCATGCCGCCAAGGGGATCTCCGACATCATCGTGGGACACGGGATCATCAATCTCGATTTCGCCGACGTTCGATCGGTCATGTCCGAGACGGGCCTGGCGATGATGGGGACGGGCATCGCCTCAGGCGAAAACCGGGCGCTGGAGGCTGCCCAGAAGGCGATCTCGAGCCCCCTCTTGGAAGACATCTCCATCGAGGGTGCAAGGGGCTTGCTCATCAACATCACCGGCGGGGAGAACATGACCTTGAGCGAGATCAACGAGGCGACGAGCCTCATCCAGAAGGAGGCCCATGAGGATGCCAACATCATCTGGGGCATGGTGATCGATCCCACGATGCACGAGGAGATCCGGATCACGGTCATCGCCACCGGCTTCGGAAAGCCCGTGGAGCGAAAGGTCGATAAACCGGTCCTCCCAGGGGCCCGGAGGTTTCAACACCTTCCCGGATTTAAGGACAGGGGAAAGGAGATCCCCCCGTTCACGATCAGCGTGAAGGAGGCGAACCGGGAAATCCCGACTTTCCTCAGGAGGTTGAAGGCCAACGAGCGATACGATGAATTGCAGCTGGATGCCTCCTTTGAGGGGCGCCTCGAGGATGAGGACCGGATCGACATCCCCACCTTTTTGAGAAAACAGGCGGATTGAGAAGGTTAAAGGAATCATGTCCGATGGAGACCGGCCCTTTGTCCGCCCTTTTCGGGTGTGATAAAATGATCCTGTGGCATCGACCTCGGATGGCGCCTGATTCCCATGGTATCCTGGAAACTGATTCAGAAGGCGAAGGCCTTGCTCGAGAAGGAAAGGGGCACGGTTCGTAAATCGTGGGGGGGACGCCTCACCGTCTGCCTCCTCTATCCGAACCTCTATCATGCGGGGATGTCCAACCTTGGATTTCAGACGATCTACCAGAGGCTGAATGCCCGCGACGACGTGGTCTGCGAGAGGGCCTTTCTACCCGAACCCGAGGACCTGATGGAGTATCAGAGGACACGGACTCCCCTCTTTTCCCTCGAATCCCAGAGACCGCTGACCGACTTCGACCTCCTGGCCTTCTCCATCTCCTTCGAAAATGATTTTCTTCATGTCCTCACCCTCCTGGCCTTGGCCCACCTTTCGCCGAGGCGCTCCGAACGGACCGAAAGAGATCCCTTGGTGATGGGGGGTGGGGTGGCCGTTTTTCTTAACCCCGAGCCCCTGGCTGACTTCTTCGATCTCTTCGTCCTGGGAGAGGCCGAGGAGGTTCTGGAGGAACTCCTGCAGATCCTTAGGGCTTCGTCCTCCAAACAGGAGGTATTGAAACAAGCCTCGAGGATCGAAGGGGTCTACGTCCCCCAATTCTATCACGTAAGCTATGGCCAAGAGGGGAAGATCGAGGCGGTGGTGCCCGAAGAGGGTCTCCCGAAGAAGATCAAACGGCGATGGGTGGCCACGCTCGATCACTTTCCGACCCAATCCAACCTCTACACGACCGAAACGGAGTTGAGGGGGATGGCCTTGATCGAGGTCAACCGAGGCTGTCCGAGAGGGTGTCGGTTCTGCGCCGCCTCCTTCGTCTATTTCCCCTTCAGGAACCGAAGCCTCTCCTTGCTCCGGTCCGTTGCGGGTTCCGTTCTGTCTCAGGAGTCAAGGATAGGATTGACGGGCACCGCCGTCTCAGACTACCCCGACCTCGTTGCCCTCTGCGAAAACATCCTAAGCCTTCAGGGAAACCTGGCGATGGCTTCCTTGAGGGTGGATGCGATCACCCCTGCGCTCCTCGATTGTCTGAAAAAGGGGGGGATCCAATCCGTCGCCCTTGCCCCGGAGGCCGGGACCGAGCGATTGAGGAGGGTTTTGAACAAGGGGTACCGAGACGAAGAAATTCTAAGGGCGGTCGGGATGCTCTGGGAGAACGGTTTTTCCCAGATCAAGAACTACTTCCTCATCGGGTTGCCCTCCGAAACGGACGAGGAGGTCAGGGCGATCCTCGGCCTTATGAATAAGGCGAGACATCAGGTCGCACTCCGAAGGGGCGCTGAGAAGAAATCTTTGAAATTGATCCTGAGCGTCAATGTCTTTGTCCCCAAACCCGCCACTCCCTTCCAGTGGGTTCCGATGGAGCGGGTGTCGACCTTGAAACGGAGGCTCAAGATTTTGCGCAACGGGGTGAGGGGAGACAAGGGGGTCGAGTTGATTCACGACCTTCCTAAATGGGCCTATCTCCAAGCCCTCCTCTCAAGGGGAGACCGGAGGGTGGGACAGATATTGATGGAGGCCCATCGTTGGCAAGGAGACTGGGATCGGGCCCTGAAAGGGGTGAGCCTCAATCCGGACTTCTTCATCTACCGGAGGAGGGATCTGGACGAGATCTTTCCCTGGGATTTCATCGATCACGGCATCCCTAAGGAAGTGTTGAAGGAGGAATACCTGAAGGCGATGGAGGAGGCCGGGGTAACGATGTCAAAAGAGGAGCTTTCCTCGTCGGGGGAAAGGCCCGAGGGAGTTTGAACCGAAACGAAGACCCATCGGGAGGTTTGCGGGTGAAATTGGAGAAGGTCTTTTTTAAAAGTGAACATTGTAACATTGCAGGAGTCCTCCATCTTCCCTCACACACCGAACGACCTCCCTGCGTGGTGGCCTCCCATGGATTGCTGTCGAGCAAGGAGAGCGAAAAGTATATCTCCCTCGGCCACAGGATGGCCGAAGAGGGAATGGCCCTGCTCAGGTTCGATTTCAGGGGGATCGGAGAAAGCGAGGGGGGGGAGGAGGATCAGACGATCAGCAAGAAGCTGATCGACCTGGGCTCGGCTCTCCAATTTGTCCGATCCTATCTTGGCCCGAATATCCGGGTGGGGCTGGTGGGGTCAAGCCTCGGAGGTTTCCTATCCTTGATTCAGGCCTCGAAGGAGAAGGCCATCGAGGCCCTGGTCGTCTGGGCCACGCCCCTCCAGCTGAAAGACCTCGAAACCAAAAAACAGAAGGAGGACTATCCCCTCCCGCCGAGGGCCTTTTTCGAAGATCTCCCGAACCATTGCCTCCTCCCCCTTCTGCCAAAGGTCTCGAGATGCCTGGTCATCCATGGGGAGGAGGACGAGCTCGTCCCTCCCGAGGAGCCCTGGGAGATCTTTCGACATCTCGGCCTGCCCAAGGAACTTCACGTGATCGGAGGAGCGGACCATCGGCTTTTTCAGCCTGACCATCGGAGGCGTGCGATCGAACTGACCGTCGACTGGTTCAAGAAGTTTCTTTTCTGATTCGACCCGGTCGAGACAGGAAGGGATGTGAAATGAATTCTCCTTGACATTTTTGAGGCGAACTCCTAATATTTGCAATCGGAGGGTCGCCGAAAGCGAAAAGGGCCAAAGATGATCATCTACAAGGTCTTTACCAAGAATTACGACATGAAAAAGGGCGAGTTACTGGGGATGTTGATCGAGCGCCGAAAGGACCTGAGAGGGATGACGCCGATCCAGGCAGGGATGAGATGGGCAGGCCTGACGTTCGGCCACTTGGTGAAGGACCGAAAGTCGCTTTTTATCGTCCCCACCGAGCTAAATTTGGGGCAGAACAGTCGGTGGTTGATGGAGAAAGGCATCTTCACTCGGGAGGAGTTGCTCAGCCTCTCCAAGCTGAGGCAGGCGGGGATCGGATTTTAAGAGGTGGGTAAGGGATCGGAAAAGGGGCGAATCTCTCCGGATTCGCCCCTTTTCATTTTAGGGCAAGATTTGCTTGGGGGGGAGGGGAAGGTTATGATAAAATTATGGATAGTCTGACCCATACGATCACCGGAGCGGTCATCGCAGAGGCTATTAAGGACGAAAAGATTGGACGATGGGGGTTCCTTGCCGGGATGGCCGCGGGAATCTTTCCGGATGGGGATTTCGTCCTCGGCCTCATCGATTCACAGTTTTCCATCCAATACCACCGAGATTTTACCCATTCCCTTTTTCTGATCCCCTTTTTTGGCCTGTTCCTCAGCTGGGCCTTTGCCAAGATCTCGAGACGTCCCCACCTTTGGAGATATTACAAAGTCTGCCTTCCCGTCCTCTTGAGCCATGTCTTGCTCGATCTTCTCACCTCCTATGGGACGATGATCCTCTCCCCCTTCTCGAATCTTCGGTTTTCCTTGGATCTCGTCTTCATCATCGACCTCCTCTTCTCAGGGATGGTTTTGCTCCCCTTTCTTGTAAGCCTCTTCTTCCGGAAGGCCGGGCCCTGGCTCTGCAGGGGGTCTCTCCTTGGGCTCCTCCTTTACATCCTTTTCTGTGGGTACCAGCAGGGAGAGGCTCTCAAGGAGGCGAAACATTTTACTCGCGGGCTCGACGAGCGGGTGGTCCAGGTGGCGGCCCTGCCCCAACCCCTCTCCCCTTTCCGATGGGCCCTCTTGGTCGAGACCGAAGAGAAGGTCTACCAGGGATTCGTTGATCTGAGGAAACGCGAGCACTCCGCACCTTCGTCGAACCCCCACACGACACTACTTGAACAATTGGATCGCCTCTATGATCCCCCGAAAAGGATCTCCTTAAGGGGGACGGAGAAACTTCCAGACTCTCCCTGGGTGAAACGGGCCCTGAGGGCGGAGGGGATCGAGGTCTATTACTGGTTTGCCAGGTTTCCCGTGGCCAAATTCGCCGGTTCGAAAGATGGGCGCCACAGGGTGGAATTCATGGATTTGAGATTCTACCTGCCTGGCCTCCGTCTTCCTTTCGTCTATTATGTGGAGATGGATGATGCGGGGGGGATCCTTTCCGAAGGGTTTGTGAAGGGGAGAAGGGATCTATGATTCGGATTTAATTTCACCGATCTTCCATCTCCCCTCCTCCTTCAAGAAGATGGTCTCGAGCGTCGTTCGGCTCTCTTGGGGTGGACCTCCCCCTTTTGGGGCAAACTTGAGCCGCCATTGCACCCTCCCCTTGGCTCGGTCACCGGAGATGGAGAGATCGCTCAAATCGTATTCGAGGTGGAGAAAGGTATATTTCTCCCAGGAGTTGAGGGTCGATCGTCTCTTTCCCTCCCGGTCTTTGAAGTCTTTTCCATAACACGACATGAAGAGATCGATATCCCTCCGAAGATTGGCGAGCCGGATGTTCTCAAGGAGGGATTTGATCTCTCCCTCTTCCTCTTTCTCCCTGCCGGGAGAACTTGAAGGGGACGTGTCAGAAGAGGCCGGATTCGTGGAGGCCTCCTTGACCGCCACCCCTGGGGGAGAACCGCCCCGGGACTCCTTGAGGTGTGCATAGGTGGACCAGAGGAAATATCCGACCGCGATGGCGATGATCGCCATGCCCCCCCAGTTTAAGATCGTCCGGGGATAGTCCCTTCTCACTTTTCTCAAAAGCCTTCCCTTCCTGAGTTGTTCTTCGAGTGTCCTTTTATGGAAATTGGCTTGTGCCTCCTCTTCCTGGAGGAGGTTGCCTTTTATCCCCGATGGCGCCGATCTCTTCTCCTCGGATTTTTTGGGGGGGGGAGAGGGTGGCGGTTTGACCTTTTCTTTTTTGGGGTCCTGGGGTGGCGAGTCGATCGGGACGAGCTCGCCTCCGCACCGAATACAGGAGCTACCACCCAGGTGTTCTTTTCGACAGGTGGGGCAGATGAGGTGGGGCAGCCGTTGCTCGTCAGGCTCCAGGGGAGGTGAAGGCTTTTCCGTCTTCTTCTCCACCCGCGGGGCCTGCGTCTCTGGGTGCCCCCTTCGCTCCTGGTAGGACGAGAAAGGGAGCACCTCTATCCCGCACCGGATACAAGCCTTCGTTTTCTCATAAATGATGTGGCATTCTGGACAGATGAATTTCTCTTTGGGCCTTTCCCCGACCTCTCCCTGGGGGTCTGAATCCTGAAAAAGGCCCTCTTTCTTAATCAGGAAGCTTCCACACTGTGGACAGAATCTTTTATCTTCCTCCTGTTCGATGCCGCATTTTTTACAGAACAACATAAGACCTTGCTCTGCCCTCGTTCGTCCGGCTCACATGGGTTTGGGTTTCGGCGGAGGGGGAGGGGGCTTGGGTGCCTCTGAAGTGGCCGCCTTGCTCACCCATGCTTCCTTTCCGCTTTCCAGCCGAACGCGTAACCAGTTACCCATCTCATCGAGGACGATGAGGGTGGTCCCCTTTCTGACAACCCCGACCACCTTATGTTGGAGACCAGGCCCTTCCCGGAGATTGACCGATTCCCATAAGATTTTTACGGTTCGAGGGGGAGGGGGTTGAGGCAAAACCGGCTGAGGAGGGGGTGAGGGTTTCGGCGTCTCCGGGATGGGAGGTGCCGAGGGCGCTGCAGGCGGGACCTGCTTTTGAGATTCTAAGGGGGGTTGAGGGGTTGGTGCGGCCTCTTTTGAAGGTTCTTCCAACTTCCTTTCCACCGAAGAGGGGGGGCTTTCTTCCGCCTTCTTTGTATCAGGCCTCGTGCCTGAACACCCCGAGAGAAGGAAGAAGATGAAAGGAAATACCATGAGCCCGAGAAGGGCCAAATGATCCTTCCTTCGTAATAAGAACATACCCGTTTAGCCAAAATGGAGTATCAAGTTGAACAAAAGCAAAATTGATACCAATGTTTGAGCACCATAACAAACTGAAATCAAAGGAGTTTTCTTCAAAAGGGCGAGTTCAAATCAGGCCGCCCACTTCTTTTTTGTCGCCATTTGGTCAATAAATGACCAAGTGGGTCGATGGGGTGAGAATAGGGGCTCAATTTCCATGATCGTTTTTCAGACCATGGTTTACCTGTCTCAGGATCTCGGCCATAATCGGACCTGCCTGGCCATGGATGACGATATCGGCAAGGTGGTCGTATGGAGTGGGATCCCTGTTAATGATCACCAGCTTCGCCCCATTCCTTTTTGCTAGGAGGGGCAAGGAGGCCGCAGGTTGAACGACGAGGGAAGAACCGATGACGATAAAGAGGTCGGCTTCGGAGGAGCGACGATAGGCTTCGCCCATTTCCCTCTCCGGCATGGCCTGGCCGAAGGAGATCGTGGAAGGTTTCAGAGGGCCTCCGCATTCGTCACAGTAGGGGACTTTTATCCCTCTCCGGATTCGCTCTTGGATCTCGTCGCGGTCGTACCTTTTTTTACAGGTCAAGCATGTCACGTGCAAGGCGGTTCCGTGCAGCTCGATGATCTTCTCGGGCGAGTTTCCCGCCTTTTGGTGGAGGCCGTCGATATTCTGGGTGATGATGCAATCGAGTTTCCCCAGCCTCTCCAATTCGGCAATGGCGAGGTGGGCCTGATTGGGTTGGGCCCGTTTCATCGGCTCATACATTTCGGTCGCCATCTGCCAGTATTTTTCGCGCGAGGCCTCGCTAGAGATGAAATTTTGATAGTAAAAATCCTCGGGATTATAGCGATCCCAGACACCCCCTGGGCTTCTGAAGTCTGGGATGCCGGATTCCGTGCTCAGCCCAGCCCCTCCGAAAATGACCACCCTTTTGGAGGAGAGGATCCATCGGGCCACCGTGGCAATCTCTCTCATGTCCGACGCGCTCCGACGCCCTCGCCCCAGGGATCCCCCCTTTGAGGGCCCTCCCATGGAGGCGATCGAGGACTAAATATCAGGGTTGGGTTTCTCTGTTCTATATCATAGAACCCTTCTACCTTGCAAGAAAAAGACGGCTTATGATACAGTTGAAGGGTATGGGTTGCAGGTTGATCCAACAGGGCTATCCTCAAGGGAGCTGTTATGTCGAGGTCGAAGGAAGGAAGGCGTTGGCCTGTGAGGCGACCCTCCGGTCTTCCGACAAGGGCTGGCTCCGTCTCATCTCCGCGGCCCACCTCTCTCGGCCAGAGAATTACCTCTCTCTTTATCAATCGGGGTGCAACTTTTCTTGTAGAAAATGTCACTCCTGGAGCTTTACCAAGAGGGCCAGCGGGGAGTGGTGGGCTCCCGAGGATGTCCTGAAGGCCTGCAAAGAGTACGAAAAGGGGGTGACATTACGCGAGCCCCGGGAGAGGGCCACCGCCTTTCATGCCCAGGAATCTTGCCGCTGCTGCGGGGCCTGCGTGATGTATGGGAAACGGTCCTCCCTCTGTCCGAGAGTCATTCAGAAAAAGGATATCGTGTTGAGTCCTCAGGGGTGGGGGCCTGCCCGGAATATCGTCGCCTTCACCGGAGGCGACCTCACCTGCTGTCCCGAGTTTTATGTCGACTGCGCGCAGTTGATCAAGCAAGAAACCCAACTCTGGGTTCTGATCGAAACGAACGGGTATGGGTTGACCCCCCAAAACCTCGATCGGTTGAAGGATGCGGGCGTGGACGCGTTCTGGCTCGACCTGAAGGCTTACGATGGAACAGACCACAAGTGGCTGACGGGTTGTTTCAATCGGAATATTTTGAAGCTTCCGGAGGAGATTCTGAAAAGGGGGTTCGTGCTGGAGGTCCTCTCCCTCTACATCCCGGGTCTGGTGGAGACCCCCCAGCTGAAGAAGATCGCCCAGTTGCTTTTCGACCTCGATCCTGAAATTCCCTTTACGATCCTGGCCTTCTTTCCGGAATTCCAGATGAAACGATATAAAAGTCCCAAGGTGACGGAGATGATTTCTGCCTACCAGGAGGTCAAAGAGGTAGGCCTGATGCATGTCAGGCTCGGGAACACGGGGATTTTCGCCTCCTCGGAATCGGATTACCATCTCTTGAGAGAAGAAGTGGGCGTTGGAAATTTTTGAGGCCCCAAGGACTCGGACCGCAAGGGGAGGCTGGATGGAGAAGAGGATTCTCATCGTGGATGACGAAGAGAGGGTGCTGGAGTCGATTCGGGGAGTGCTCGAGGATGAGGGGTTCCGCGTAACGGCCGTCAAAAGCGGCACGGAGGCCCTTGAGGCATTTCAACGAGAACGCCCGGATGTGACCCTTCTCGATATCTGGATGCCCGGGATGGATGGGATCGAAGTCTTGAAACGACTGAAGGGGATTGACCCGGACTGTCAGGTCATCATGATCTCTGGCCATGCGACGATCTCCACGGCCATGGCGGCCGTCAAGCAAGGGGCCTTGGACTTTATCGAAAAGCCCATCTCCCTCGACGCCCTCCTCAAATCGGTCCGGGTGGCCCTTGATCGGCCTGTCGAAGGGATGGAAGATCCCCAGGCCCCGGCCCCGGTCACGGACAGGGAAGGGGCCCCTCCTGTTTCTCTCGAAACCCAAAGCCCTCTCCCTCCAAAGGGGCGGAAACGGCCCTCGACCCCTCTGGCCCTCCAGAAGACGATTCAGAAGAGCGTGGTCCTCTATGGACGAGGACTCCACTCCGGCATGAAGACCGGCCTTCTCCTCCAGCCCCTCCCTCCTCACAGCGGCATCCTCTTCGGCAATGTCTCCAACGAGGAGGTGGTCCCGGCCCACCTCGATTATGTCCAGACGACGGAGTACGCCACCTCCCTCAAAAAGGGGATGGCCATCGCCAAGACGGTCGAACATCTGCTGGCGGTCCTCCATGCCTACGGGATCACCAATCTGATGGTGAAGATGATCGAGGAGATCCCCATCATGGATGGTTCGGCCATAGAGTTCTGCAAGATGATCGAGGAGGCGGGGATCGAGGAGCAGGATGAGAGGACGGATGAGATCGTGATCGACCGACGGTACGAAGTGATCCACAAGCACAAATCCCTTGTGATCGAGCCTGCAGAGACTCTCACCATCCACTATTTTTTGGATTACCCCTATCCGATTGGCCCCCAGAGCCTCGAGTTCGTCCTGGACAGTGCGGTTAGTTTTAAGGAGCAGATTGCCCCGGCTCGGACCTTTGGGTTTTTGAAGGATATCGAGATGCTGGAGCGGATGGGCCTGGCTGGCGGAGGACGCCTCCACAATTTTATCCTCGTCGATGACGAGAAGGTGGTCAATACGGAATTGAGGTTTCCTGACGAGTTCGTCAGACACAAGATTCTCGATTTGATCGGCGACCTCTACCTGCTCAATCGGCCGATTCGTGGAAGGGTGACGGCACGGTTTACGGGCCATACCGAAAATATTGCCATGATGCGAAAAATCCAAGAGGGGCTCCGTTTGAAAGGGCCCTGATTGAAAAGGGGGGAAAAGATGGGACGGGAGGAAAGGCCCGGGGTGAAGGAATTCTTGAACTTATTGGCAGACCTCCTCGCCGAAAAGTATTTTGAGCGGTTGGATGACCGGATGAAGAAGATCCCGGAACTCCGAAGGTTGATCACGGCCAAAGAGGCCAGCCAGTACCTCAGCCTTTCCACGGATACGATTTATCGCCTGGCCTCTGCGAAAAAACTCCCCTACCTCAAGATCGGGGACCGGGTGCTGTTTGATCTCAAGGCCCTTGACCGCTGGATTGAGAAGCATCTCATCCGGGAGAAAGATTATAAAAAGGAAGAGCTCAGGGCCGGTGCGGAACCTCCCAACGAGTTGAGGCCCTCCAGGGAGTCCGATCTCCTCAACCTTCTTAAAAAGAAGGGGAGGGAGCCCAACCCCCTTTAAAACACCCTCTAAAGCAGGCCCGAGAGCGATCTAACCCTTTTAGCCTCCTTAAAGGTTCGTCCCCCTCAACCTACAATCCCATCCCTTTCCAATACTCCGAAAGGGATAAAGCGCTGATCGGAAAAAAACGGGATTGGGTCCTCTGAGGAGGCTCGGACCTCCGATTCATCAAAAAGGTCGACGGCAAGGGATAACCTTTGGAACCCATGGAGTTTTAAAAGACCTTCGAACAGGTCTTTTGGGAAGGGAAAATGAGATCCTGAGATTGGAGAAGTCGTCTTGGCAGGTTCACCGTCTGGTTTGGGCATTCTTGGGACCAGAGGAGTTTCCAGGGGCCTTGGAGTCGTTTGGTGGTTTTGGAGAGGTGGTATTGGGGGTCGTTGTGTTGGAGGAGTCTTCGTTGGAGGTTGCTGGTTTGGCCGCAGTAGTAGCGTCCTGTGGTTTCGCTTTGGAGGATGTAGACCCAGAGGTTCATGAGGAAAGAGGCCAGGGGTTGGCCTGGCCTCTGCGTGAACTGGCTCCCCGAGGAGGACTCGAACCTCCAACCTAGTGGTTAACAGCCACCCGCTCTGCCGGTTGAGCTATCGGGGAGTGGGAAAACCTCTTTTCATGAGGATCGGATGAAACGGCTTTAGTTTAAAAGAATTTTTCCTTGATCGCAAGGGGGAGGAGATCAACCCTTTACCGTGATTTCATCTTCGAGATGGGGGCTTAGGCGTTTCAGGGCCTGCCTTCTCTGCCAGGCCCGAATCATCTGAACCGGTCCTGAGAAGACGTAACCGAGGATGAAAGCGAAAAGGACGATCACGGGTTCCATCACGATGACAATCATCGAAAGGACGATGAAGATGAACAGGCTAAAGGGCTTCCGGCGGGCCAGGTCGAATTCCTTGAAGCTGGCATAGCGGATGTTAGACACCATGAGGAAGGCCAAGACGTAGATCATGATGAGGATAACGATATCTTTCACCCACCCGGTCTCGATCAGTCGAAGATAGAGCAGGATCGTCAGGGCGATCATCGCGGCGGCCGCCGGGATGGGAAGGCCTTTGAAATATTTGGTCTCCCCCGAAGCGGACATGACGTTGAACCGGGCCAACCGGAGGGCACCGCAGACCACGAAGAGAAAGGCGGCCAACCATCCAAACCGACCGTAGGGACGCAAGGCCCAACTGAAGGCCAGCAGTGCCGGGGCCACGCCAAAGGAGATCACATCGGCGAGGGAGTCGTATTGAACGCCGAATTTGGTGGTGGCCCCTGAAAGCCGGGCCACCTTTCCATCAAGGGTGTCAAAGACCGCCGCAAGGAGGATGGCCACCGCGGCGTCGAAAAATCTTTCTTGAAAGACGGAGATCATCGCCCAGAACCCGCAAAAGAGGTTCCCCGTAGTAAAGAGGTTGGGAAGGATATAGATCCCCTTGCGGACCTTAAGAGGCGTTCTCCTTCTGCGCGTGGACATAGCCGATGATGGACTCCCCTCCCTTGAGATGCTGACCCACCCGGACGATGGGCTGAATCGTTAGAGGCAGAAACAGGTCCACCCTTGACCCAAACCGAATCATACCAAATATCTCTCCCTGATTCAAGTGATCGCCAGGCTTCGCATAACAGACGATCCTTCGGGCGATGAACCCAGCGATTTGGACGAGCAAGACCCTGAAGCGGCCTTCGGCCTCGATCATCAAGGCATTCCGTTCATTGAATATGGAGGCCTTGCTCCGATTTGCGGCGGAGAACTTTCCGGGCTGATAGGCGACCTGGACCACCTTCCCCGAAATCGGGGCCCGGTTCAGATGGACGTCGAAGGGCGACATAAAAATGGAGATCTTCAAGGCTTTCTCTTTAAGAAAACGGTCTTCATTGCACGCTCCCACCTCCACCACCTTTCCGTCGGCAGGTGAGAGGACAATATTCTTGAGGTTGGGGATCTTCCGCTTCGGGTTTCGGAAGAAATAGGCGATGAAGAGGGTGACCAAGAGGCCGAGAAGACCCCCTCCCGTCCACCCCAGTCCTAAGAGGAGGAGGGTCAAAAGGAGAGAAGGGATCAGGAATGGCAGCCCTTCGCGGGCAATGGGCCAACGGTTGGAAACCATTTAAGGGGTCTTCTCTTTGAGCCAACCCATCATGGCGCGCAGTTTCCTTCCCACGGTTTCGATGGGATGTTCGGCTTCCTTCCTTCTCAGGGCATTGAAGACAGGCCGGCCGACCAGATTCTCTGTGATCCACTCCTTCGCAAAGGAACCGTTCTGGACCTCGGCGAGGATGCGCCTCATCTCCCGCCTTGTCTCCTCCGTGACGATCCGTTTTCCCCTCGTCAAATCCCCATATTCGGCCGTGTCGGAGACCGAATAACGCATGTAGGAGAGGCCCCCCTCGTACATCAGGTCGACGATCAGTTTGAGTTCGTGGAGGCATTCGAAGTAGGCGATCTCCGGCTGGTAGCCTGCCTCGACCAAGGTATCGAATCCGGCCTTGATGAGCTCGCTCACCCCACCGCAAAGCACGGCCTGTTCACCGAAAAGATCCGTCTCCGTCTCCTCTTGGAAGGTCGTCTCGATGACGCCGGCCCGGGTTGCCCCCAGCCCTTTGGCGTAGGCAAGGGCCGTCCTCTTGGCCTTTTTCGTATAGTCCTGGTAGATGGCCATGAGGGAGGGGACGCCAGCTCCCCTTTCATATTCTCTTCGGACCAGATGGCCAGGCCCTTTGGGTGCGACCATGACCACATCGATTTCCCTGGGAGGGACAATTTGGCCAAAGTGTACATTGAATCCGTGGGAGAAGATCAAGGTTTTGCCCTCGCGGAGATGAGGCTTGATATCCTCTTCGTAGAGTTTGGCCTGGACATGATCCTGGGTGAGGATTTGGATCAAATCGGCTTCTTGGGCCGCCTGGGCTGCCCCGACGGGATGAAACCCGTGTCGAAGGGCCAGGTCATAATTCTCGCTTCCCTTTCGCTGGGCGACGATGACGTCGAGGCCGCTGTCGCGAAGATTCAGGGCTTGGGCATGGCCCTGACTCCCGTAGCCGATGATGGCAATCTTCTTTCCCTTCAAGTCGTTCAGGTCCGCATCCTGGTCGTAGTAGATTTTCATCGCAAGCTCCTTTGTTTCATTTTGATCCGCATCCCCGATCCCCGCGGCCCGGGTCTCTCCGAGAGGGTGGGTTCGGTGAGCGACAGGCCGGGGGGGTCAGGTGAGTTCGGTCATGATTTTACTCCCCCTTGCCATGGCCACCCGTCCTGTCCGGACCAGCTCTTTGATCCCGATGGGCTTCAGGAGGGAGAGGAGGGCGTCGATCTTCTTCTCGTCTCCCGTGACTTCGATCGTGTAGGTTTTGGATCCCACGTCGATGATCTTTCCCCGGAAGATCTCGGCGATCCTGAGGACCTCGTCGCGGGTCTTTTCGGTGGTCGAGACCTTGACGAGAACCATCTCCCTTTCCACGAATTCCTTGTCGATGAGGTCGACGACCTTGATGACCGGGATCAACTTATTGAGCTGTTTCAGGATCTGTTCGATGATCTGATCGTCCCCCCGTGTCACGATGGTCATGGTCGACACCGTCGGGTCGAGGGTCTCGGCCACGGAGAGGCTTTCGATGTTGAATCCCCTCCCGCTGAAAAGGCCGGCAATCCTCGCGAGCACACCAAATTCGTTTTCTACCAAGAGGGTGATGACGTGGCGCATCGGTTATGCCTTACGATGGAAGGCCTCCCGCCTTCATGGGTTCAGGCCCGAGGGCCTTGGCCCTCGGAGGCCGAACTCCCTTATCGGAAAGGGCCTTTCCTTCATGAATCAGACGAGCCTCATCTGGTTCAGAGGCTCCCCAGCAGGCACCATGGGGTAGACGTTCTCCTCCGGGTCGACGAGGACGTCCAGGACCACCGGCTCGGGAAGGGAGAGGGCCTTCTTCAAGGCAGGGAGGACCTCCTCGGGTTCATTCACGCGCATCCCCACGGCCCCATAGGCCTCTGCCAGTTTCACGAAATCGGGCGAAATCCCCTCGAGCGAAGAGGAGGCATACCGTTTTCCATAAAAGAACTCCTGCCATTGCCTGACCATTCCGAGATACCCGTTGTTCAGAATGACCACTTTGATGGGCAGCCGGTACTGGACCGCTGTGGCCAGTTCCTGAGAGTTCATCTGGAAACTCCCATCGCCGGAGATATTGATGACCAGTTTGTTGGGAAAGGCGATCTGGGCTCCGATGGCCGCGGGAAGGCCGAACCCCATCGTTCCGAGGCCGCCGGAGGTGAGAAAGGTCCTGGGCCTCAAGAATCTATAGAACTGGGCCGCCCACATCTGGTGTTGTCCTACCTCGGTGGTGATGATGGCCTCGCCCGAGGTGAGCTCGTCCAGCTTCTCGATCACAAATTGGGGCTTGATGATCCGGTCCTGGTGGTAATTCATCGCATAGATGGCCTTCCAGCTCTCGATCTGGCGGTGCCACTTCTGCAGACCCTCTTTAAAAACCCGGGTCTCCTCTTTCTCGAGAAGGGAGAGGATCCTGGAAAGGATATGCTTGCAGTCCCCCACAATGGGGAGGTCGACCCTCACATTTTTGCTGATGGAGGTGGGGTCGATGTCGATATGGATGATTTTGGCCTGGGGGGCGAAGGACTCGATCTTCCCCGTGACGCGGTCGTCGAACCGGGCCCCCACCGCGATGAGGAGGTCGGACTCCATGACCGCCATGTTGGCCTGGTAAGTTCCGTGCATCCCCAACATCCCGAGGGAGAGGGGGTGGTTTCCTGGAAACCCCCCAAGCCCCATGAGCGTCATGGTGACGGGGATGCCCAGTTTTTCGGCAAGCTGGAGAAGTTCCTTGGAGGCGTTGGCGGAGACGATCCCTCCACCGACGTAGAAGACGGGCCTTTTCGATTTCAGGATCATCTGGGTGGCCCTTTGAATCTGACCCGGATGGCCTTCGAGGGTCGGTCGATAGCCCCGGATATGGACCTTTTCAGGGTACTTAAACTCGGTTGTGTTCACGAGGATATCCTTGGGAAGATCGACGAGCACGGGGCCGGGACGGCCGCTTCGGGCGATGTAGAAGGCCTCCTTGAGAATACGGCTGAGGTCCTTGATCTCTTTGACGAGGTAGTTGTGTTTGGTACAGGGTCGGGTGATTCCGACGATGTCGGCCTCTTGGAAGGCGTCGTTCCCGATGAGATTGGTGGGGATCTGGCCTGTGAGGATGACCAGGGGAATCGAATCCATATAAGCGGTGACGATCCCCGTCACCGTGTTGGTGGCCCCTGGTCCGGAGGTGACCAGCACCACCCCCACCTTTCCCGAGGCCCGGGCATACCCATCCGCTGCATGGACGGCGGCTTGTTCATGCCGGACGAGGATCTGGCGGAAGGGCGCATTGAGCAGTTCGTCGAAGAGGGGAAGAACGGCCCCGCCGGGATAGTTAAAGAGGGTATCCACCCCCTCTTTTTTCAGGCATTCCACGACGATCTGAGAACCGGTCTTTTTCATGGTCTTCGTCTTGCCAGGGAGAGGGGTTTGGGATCGAAGAAGGCGTAACCTCCAAGGCCTCGGCCCCTCCCCTCGTCCGAACGTTCAGTTCATCGATATCTTCGCAGGATTTTTTCCATTTCGTCTTTGTAAGCCAGTTTCTTTTTCTTGATCATCTTGATTTCCATCTCATCCCGGGGGGTGAGAAAGGGCTTTTTCTCGAGCTCTGCCAGCTGGCTTTCGAGCTCCAGATGAGCCTGTTTAAGTCTCATGAATTCCTCGTCTTCCTTCATCAATCGCTCGATGAGCAACTCGTCTTTAGTCGTCATCCTCACCTCGTAGGGCCTGGAAACCTCAACGGGTTTATTTTTTTAACCTAATATAACGGAGGGGGTTTGTCAAATGGGGTGTTTCGCCTCCCATTTAATCTCTGCTTCGGAGGGACGGACATAGATCGGCGTGAAGGTCTCAAGGGGAAGCCTCAGACCCTGGGAGAGGAGCTGGCTACCCAACCTCGCCACGACCGAACCGCGAGGATGATGAAGCGAGGGATCGGGAAACAGGGCGAAAGAAGGAAGGCTTTCTTTCAAACGATCCCCGTAGGTGAATACCCCGTCCCCGACCAGGATGACCTTCTCGTGAATCTCCTGGGTCAGATCCTCTGGCGGGAGCGCCCGGAATTCCGTGCACCTGCGGAGCCCTTTCGTTTCCTCGCATCGGAAGAAGGCGGTATAGACCTCCCCCTTTCGTGCATCGAGGATGGGGCAGATGAGATAGGGGGTGGGGACGAGGGGTGCGGCCAACACCTCAAGGGAAGAGATGCCGATGACCGGCTTTCGAGTGGCATAGGCCAGGCCCTTGATGGTGGCCACGCCGATCCTCAGGCCTGTAAAAGAGCCTGGGCCCAGGGAGATGGCCCAAGCGTCGATCTCTTCCAAAGGGGTTCGGGTCTCCCGGAGGACGAAGGCGATGGAGGAGAGCAACCTTTCAGAATGGGTGACCGGGAGGTTACAGAGATAGTCTGCGAGGACCTCTTGGCCGTCGATCAATCCGATGCTTTCACATCGGGTAGAGGTATCGATTCCAAGCACTTTCATCTTCCTGGGTGGGATCCCCGAGGCCTCATCGAGTTTAAAAGCCGAGCCCTCCCTCCGGGGAGAGGAGGCGGATCAGATCATTGTAAAAAGCCAGAAGCATCAGGAGGATGATCAGGATGAGGCCGATATGTTGGGCGATCTCCATCTTTCGGAGGCTGATGGGTCTTCTGAGAAGGGCCTCCAGACCGAGAAAGATGAAGTGGCCTCCATCCAGGATAGGAATGGGAAAGAGATTGATCACCCCGAGATTGATGCTCAGCACGGCTGTGAAGAGGACCAGGCTCAATACGCCCCTTTTGGCCTGCTCGCCGGCCATCTGGGCAATCAAGATGGGCCCTCCGATCGTCTTCGCGGGGATGACCCTCAGGATGAGCTTGATGATCCCGGTCACGGTCAACTTGATCCCCTGATAGGTCTGGAGGACGCCCTTCCCGATGGCCTCCAGGGGATTGACCTTTTCGATCAGGACTTCTCCTGGGTGCGTGATTCCGATGACATAAGTGGAGACCTCCTCGCCGAAAAGGTTTTTTAGGGTGGAGGCCTTTGGGGTGATCCGGACTTCGAAGGTCTCGGTTTCGCGCCTCACCTTGAACGTCATCTCCTTGCCCTGACTGTTGCGAATGATTCGAGACAGATCCTCCCAGCTTTTCAGGTCTTGGCCGTCAATGGAAAGGATGAGGTCCCCTTTCTTCAAACCCGCTTGGTCCGCCGGCATTCCCGGGTTGACCTCTCCCACCTTGGGCGGGGAATAAGGAATCCCGAAGAGGTTGACCGTTGAAAAGAGGACGAGGGCGAGGAAGAAATTGAAGAAAGGTCCAGCGGCGATGATCAGGGCTCGCTTCCAGATCGGTTGGTGAGCGAAGGAACGGTTTCGAAGTTCTTCGCGGACCTCCTCCTCTGGATTTTCTCCGAGCAATTTGACGAAGCCACCCAGGGGGATGGCGGCGATCTGGTACTGGGTTTCTCCGATCTTCTTCCATAGGACCTTCGGCCCGAAGCCGAGGGAAAACGTGAGGACGCCAACGCCCAATCGTTTGGCCAAGAGAAAGTGTCCCAGCTCATGGGCGAAGACGAGCACTCCCAGGACGATGACGAAGGAGAGGAGGGTGGTTAACACGGATGCTTCCTTTCCACAAGGGACTTGGCTCTTGCGCGAGCCCATTGATCAGCTTTCAGGATATCTTCAATCGTCTGAACCGCGGTGACCTGGTGTTCCTCCATGACTTTTTGAATGATGAGAGGGATGTCGGTGAAGCGGATCGCTCCCTCGAGAAAACTATGGACGGCCACCTCATTGGCCGCATTCAAGATGGCGGGCATGGTCTCTCCGATCTCGATGGACCGGTAGGCTAACCCAAGGCAGGGGAATTTTTCAGGATCGGGATGGAAGAACGTGAGCGGTCCCACCTTCGGGAGGTCCAGCGGGGGCAGGGGAAGCTCCATACGGCCAGGGTACGATAGGGCATAGGCGATCGGGATGCGCATATCGGCAATGGCCATCTGGCAGATGATCGATCCGTCGGTATATTCGACCATGGAATGGATCACGCTTTGAGGATGGATCTGGACACTGATCCTCTCCACCGGAATGCCGAAGAGCCAGTGGGCCTCGATCACCTCCAATCCTTTGTTCATCAGGGAAGCCGAGTCGATGGTGATCTTCTTTCCCATCTCCCAATGGGGATGATGAAGGGCGTCCTTGACCGTGACCTCATGGAGTTTCGAAAGGGGAAGGTTGAGAAAGGGGCCACCCGACGCGGTCAAGATGAGCCGATGGATATCCTCCTTCCGATGGCCGAGCAAGGATTGAAAGATGGCGCTGTGTTCGCTATCGACGGGCAGGATCGTCACCTGATGTCTCTTGGCCTCTTCCATGATGAGCCTCCCTGCCATCACCAAAGGCTCTTTGTTGGCCAGGGCGATCGATTTTCGGGATTTGATGGCCGAAAGGGTGGGGATGAGTCCCACCGCGCCCACGACCGCGGAGACCACCTGGTCCACTTCAGGATGGGTGGCCACGCGGATCAATCCCTCGATGCCACAGACCACCTCGATCTCCCTGCCCGTCAGGGTCTTTTGAAATTCTTTGGCGACCTCCGGATTGAGAAGGGAGACCACTTTGGGTCGAAACTTGAGGGTCTGTTCACGGAGCAACTCGATGTTGACGCCGCCGGAGAGGCCGACGACCTCGAATCGGTCAGGGTAACGCTGAACGATGTCAAGGGTGTTGACGCCGATCGAACCTGTGGAACCGAGAATGGCCAGACGTTTCATCGGGTCTCCTTGACCAGTTGGGGGAGGAGATAATAGAAGAAGGGGGTGGCGAAAAGAAAGCTATCGATTCGATCCAGGACCCCCCCGTGCCCGGGGAAGAGTCCTCCGGAATCCTTCACCTGGGCAGAGCGTTTGAGCATCGATTCGGTCAGATCGCCCAATTGGCCCAGAATCCCCAGGCCAATGGCCATGAGGAGGGCCTTCCCCAAGGGGAGTTGGGGGAGGAAGAGAGAAACGAAAGCCCCTCCGATGGCCACGGAGCCGAGGATGGCCGAAAGAAACCCTTCGTAGGTTTTGTTCGGACTGATCCTCGGATAAAGTTTATGCCTTCCGAAGAGCGTGCCTCCGAACAGGGCACAGATGTCCCCCGCCCAGATCGCCAGGACGAGGAAGAGGACCCAGAGTTCTCCTCCGGCCCGATTCCGAATGAGGATGATATGGGAGAGGAGAAATCCCACATAGAAGATCCCCAAAAGGGTAATTCCCATCTGGGAGATGACCGTGGGGAGGTGGTTCACCGAGACGAGATAGAAGAGGCAGAGGAGAATGAGCATCGAGGCGAGGAAGAAGGGGAATCGTTCCCCCTGTCCATAGACGAAGGCGAGGGAGAAGAGGCATCCCGCTCCGATGCCCACCCACCGCTGGAGGAGCGTCATCTGGCCGAGGGCGAGTTTGTGAAACTCGAGGAGACCGACCCCGATCGTAGCAAAGACCATCAGGGCAAACAGGAGGGGGGGGCCCCAGGCGATCAAACCGATCAAGGGGGGGATGAGAAGGATGGCGGTCAAGATCTTCTTTCTTTCGATTCTTGCCTTCATGTTTCCCGGTCCATTTAAAGACCATTGATCTGTTCGCTGGTGAGGCCGAACCTCCTCTCCCTCGATTGGTAGTCTACGATCGCTTTGATGAGCTCCGTTCGATCGAAATCCGGCCAGAGGGTCTCGGTGAGGTAGATTTCGGTATAAGCGATCTGATAAAGCAGGAAGTTGGAGATCCGGGATTCCCCACTGGTCCGGATGAGGAGATCCGGGTCGGGAAGTCCTCCCGTCCAGAGATATCTTGGGAAGGAGGCGAGGTCGATCTCTTCCTCCCGGATCCTGCCATGTCGAAAATCGGAGAGGATCCGGTGAACCGCCTGGAGGATTTCGGCCCGGCCTCCATAGCTCAAGGCCAGATTGAGGACCATCCCGTCGCAGTGGCTGGTCTGCCTCATCGTTTCCTCGAGGGCGGCCCTGACATCGGAGGGGAGGTCCCCAAGCCTTCCGATGGCCGAGAGGCGGATGTTATTTTGGACCATCTCCTCCCGTTCTTTCACCAGATAATCTTTCAGGAGCCCCATCAGGGCCTCCACCTCCTCTTTGGGCCTCTTCCAGTTTTCGATGGAGAAGGCGTATAGGGTGAGGACCTGGATGCCCAGTTCCCGGCAGGTCGTGACCACCTCGCGAACGGCCTCCACCCCCTTCAGATGTCCGTTGATCCGGCTCAGATTCTTCTTTTTAGCCCACCGGCCATTTCCATCCATGATGATGGCGATGTGACGGGGCAATTTCTCTTTATCGATCTCGCCCATGCTCCAGGATTTCCCTTTTGGGTCGTTGGAAGGATCGGATTTTGACATATGGTGCTGGGGTCCGAGCGATCGGGTCGAACATGTCCTAACATATGGAGAATTATTTAAAATTACCATATCCCCGGTTGATTTTCAAATGAGGGTCTGGTCTCTGAGGGGAGGAGGTGGAGGGCGAAGAGAAAGGGAGGGAGAGCGGACTGAACCTGGGGATGAAGGCCCTCCCCCCTGTTTTTTTCTTGAAAGCGACCTATTTTTCTACGATGGCTTCCACAGGGCAGGCCTCGACACAGCTCCCGCATTCTGTGCATTTCTCTTCATTGATCACGTAGGGCTCGCCCTCTTCAATGGCATCCGCCGGACATTCATCCATGCAAGTCCCACAGGCCACGCACTCTTCGGTGATCACATATGCCACGTTTCTCACCCCCTTTTTCTCTTCTAATAATTTCCCCTTAGGGTTCTGTTCCAACCCAACCGAGCAAGGTGTGGTGGATCAAACTTCGAGGATCTCCTTTTCTTTGGCCGAAAGGGCATGATCGACCTTTTCAATCGATTTATCCGTCGCCTCTTGGACCTTGTCCATCCAATGGCGCAGCTGGTCTTGAGAGATTTTCTTGTTTTTTTCGAGGGTTTTCAGCTGGTCATTGGCCTCCCTGCGGATGTTCCGGAGAGCGACCTTCGCTCCCTCACCCATTTTCTTGACCACCTTGACCAGTTCCTTCCGACGTTCTTCGGTCAACCGGGGGATGTTGATCCGGATGATTTTGCCATCGTTGACCGGGGTCAATCCAAGCTCCGATTTGAGAATGGCCTTTTCGATTTCCCCGATCATGGACGCATCCCAGGGTTGAATGGTGATGAGCCTGGGTTCGGGAACGGAGAGGGTGGCCATTTGGTGGAGGGGCGTCGAGGTGCCATAATAGTCGACTCGGATGTCATCCAGCAGGGCCAAGGAGGCCCTTCCGGTTCGAACCTTATTCAAGTCGCTTTTGAGGGCAGCGATCGTCTTTTCCATCTTCCCTGTGGCGTCGGCGTAGATCTTCTCTTCCATGGTCTTAACCCTTGACTCTGGTCCCCACCTTCTCTCCCAGGACGACCCGCCGGATGTTGCCCTGCTCCTTGAGGTTGAAGACGATGATGGGGATCTGGTGATCCATGCAGAGGGAGATGGCGGTGGCGTCCATCACCTTCAACTGTTTTTGGAGGACCTCGAGATAGGTGAGTTCCTCAAATTTTCTGGCCCTTTGGTTCTTCATCGGATCGGTGTCGTAAACTCCGTCGACCTTCGTTGCCTTGAGAATCACATCGGCCCCGATCTCCATCGCCCGGAGCGAGGCCGTGGTATCCGTGGTAAAGTAGGGATTGCCCGTCCCTCCCGCAAAGATGACGACCCGTCCTTTCTCGAGGTGGCGGATGGCCCGACGTCGGATGAAGGGCTCGGCCAGTTGCCTCATTTCGATCGCGGTCTGAAGACGGGTCTGGACCCCGATCTTTTCCAGGGCGTCCTGGAGGGCGATTCCGTTGATGATGGTGGCGAGCATTCCCATATGGTCCGCCGAGACCCGATCAATACCTGTCGCGCTGGCCGCCACCCCCCGGAAGATGTTTCCACCTCCGATGACGATGGCGATTTCAATCCCGATGGACTGGACCTCTTGGATTTCCCGGGCGATCTGGTGAAGGGTCGACGGGTCGATGCCGAAATCGTTCTCGCCGGTTAACACCTCTCCGCTGATTTTCAAGAGGACCCTTTTATACGGGATGCTCTTCATGGTGGGCCAGAGGACCTACGATTTTGGGGTCAACCCTTCACCCAGTTGAAAACGGACGAATCGGCGGATGGTGATGTTTTCGCCCAGTTTGCCAATCATTTCATCCAGAATGTCTTTGACCGTCCGATCCGAATCCCGGATGTAAGTCTGTTCGAGGAGGCAGACCTCTGAAAAGAACCTTTCCAGTTTTCCCTCAACGATCTTATCAATGACCTTGGCAGGTTTTCCCGATTCGAGGGCCTGACTCCGGTAGATCTCCCTCTCCTTGTCCAGGACCTCGGGGGGGATTTCCTCCCGACGGATATATTGGGGGTTGGCCGCGGCGATATGCATGGCGATGTTCTTTACAAAATCTTGGAATTCGGCCGTCTTGGCCACGAAATCGGTCTCGCAGTTGATCTCGACGAGAACCCCCATCTTCCCGCCTGCATGGATGTAAGAGGCCACCAGGCCCTCCGTGGCCACCCGGCCCGCCTTTTTGGCCGCGGTCGCCAGCCCTTTCTTTCTTAAGTATTCGATGGCGGCCTCGATATTTCCGCCTGCCTGTTGAAGGGCCGCCTTACAATCCACAATGCCTGCCCCGGTCCGTTGTCTCAGATCTTTCACCAGCTCAATCGAGATCTCCATACCTCCTCATTCCTCCTCCTCTTCAACGCCTTCCTCCACTTCGATCTCCGTGGGAGGTTCTGAAACGGGTGGCGCCTCTTTTGTGTCGGGCCCTTCGCCGCTTTGGAGTTGTTTTTCGTAAAGTTGCCTCCCCTCGATCACGGCCTCCGCCATCTTTGATGCGAAGAGCTGGATGGCGCGAATGGCATCGTCATTGCCCGGAATCACATAGTCGACATCGTCTGGATCGCAGTTGGTGTCGACGATGCCCACCGAAGGGATACCGACCTTGCGGGCCTCACGGACCGCGATCTTCTCTTTTTTGGGATCGACGACGAAGATCGCTCCAGGAAGACGGTTCATATTCTTAATGCCGCCCAGGGACTTTTCCAATCGGGCCTTCTCCTTTTCTATGCCGAGGATCTCTTTTTTGGGGAGGAGATTGTAGATCTCCTCGTTTTTCATCGCTTCGAGTTTCTGGAGACGTTCGATCGACCGCTTGATGGTTTGGAAGTTCGTCAGCATTCCGCCTAACCATCGATGGTTGACGTAGAACATCCCACACCGTTTGGCCTGTTCGGCAATGGTCTCCTGCGCCTGTTTCTTCGTGCCGACGAAGAGGATGTGCTCGCCTCGGGCGGCCACATCCCGGATGAACTGATAGGCCTCTTTGAAGAGCTGGACCGTCTTCTGGAGATCGATGATATAGATTCCGTTCCTCGCGCCGAAGATATAGGGTTTCATCTTCGGATCCCAACGTTTGGTTTCGTGGCCGAAGTGGACCCCTGCCTCCAGAAGCTCCTTCATCGTTACGGTTGACATTGAACCCTCCGTTTTCTTTCCATTCTTCCTCCTCGATGGGTCATAAGTCAAATAGATTTTTTGTTAACACATGCTCTCCCTTTTTTCAAGGGAAAAAAGGCGCAAACCGCCCCGATCTATTTGGGAGAGGAGACCCAAAATAACTCATTGAAATCATAAATGAATTAGGCCATCTTTTGGCTTTCAGGGCAAAGGCGCCCCTCCGGCTCTTTTTTATCCGAAGATTTGATCTAAGTCAATGAGGACAGGTGGCCTATAGATTATTTTAGGGGTGAAGGAGGAGAAAATTATGAAATGTCCCGGACAGGATATGAGATTTTGGAAGCCGGAGGATATCTTTGAAGTACAGTGTCTCAGGTGTGGAAGGGCGGTCGAGTTCTTCAAAGATGATGTGAAGCGCAAATGCCGTTGTGGAGAGGAGATCGTAAATCCCAGGCTGGATTTCGGTTGCGCCCAGTGGTGCGAGTACGGGGAGCAATGCCTCGGCGTCATGCCTAAAGAACTGGAGGATTTGAAAAAGGAGTTGGAGAAAGGACGGTTTAAAGAGAAATTTGCTCAGGCGATGAAGCGATACTTCGGGAAAGACCTTAAACGGATTGCTCACGCTCAGAAGGTGGCCCGGTTTGCAGAAGAAATGGCAAAGAAAGAAGGGGCGAACCCCCTGGTGGTCTTGGGGAGTGCCTATCTTCACGAGGTCGGAATTTATGAAGCCGAAAGGAAGCACGCATCCCTTACGTCAGAAGGCCCCCCGATCGTAAAAGATCTCTTAAAACGGATGAACCTCAAAGAGGAGGTCATCGAGGAGATCTGTGACATCATTGCTCATCTCAGCCAACCAAGACCGGTTGAGACCCTGAACTTTCAGATCCTTTATGAGGCCAACTGGCTGGTCAAAATCGAGGAAGAAGGGCTTGGACACGATAAAGGAAAACTCGAAACGTTGATTGAAAAGGTTTTCCAAACTGATTCGGGAAAGGCCTTGGCGATAGCCCTTTATTTACAGGCTCCTTGATCGCTTCGATCGGGTCCTCCAAATCGGTGAACCGATCATAGAGCGTGGTTGGGGGTCTCGTTTTTGATTGGCCATCCGCATCGATCCGGTTAAGCCAAATGTCTTGACAAGGCCGAGGAGAATTTAGCACAATTTCATCACTCCAAGGATGCCCCCTATCCGTCGAGGGCCCACGTAGCTCAACGGCAGAGCTGCTGATTTGTAATCAGCGGGTTGGCGGTTCAAATCCGTCCGTGGGCTCCAATGATTTCAATAGGTTACCCTTTTCTACACCACCTCCTGCTTAGCAAACCCTTCTAATTTTGGGCTTCTCCTGATCCTATTTAGCGTATCCACTCCCCCCGACTTTCAGGATGATGATGCACCTACCCGGAGTCATATTTGGAGCCCTGTTTCCCAACAGTGTTTGGGAAATAAAAGGGAAGGTTTTGGGCGAGGGGGCATGCGATTGCGGGATTTTAAAACCTTCTTGAATCAGACCAATGAAAGGAAGCTGCGGGAGAGCTTACCGCCGGTTTGGGGGCAGGGCTCGATTCTTCCCCTCTGAGCCCAGAGGGATATCGAGACCTGCCCACGATTACCTTCATTTCTTCGCTTTGGCCCTCAGTTCGGCCGCCTTTTCTTTGATTTCGGTCAGGCTCTGTTGCATCTTGCTCCAGCCATACCAGAGGGCGTAGTCCGGGTTGGCATGGAAGGTTCCCTGGAAGGTTCTCATCCGGTGCTCGAGGAACATGACGAAGAGTTTCTGTTCGATGACGGTCGGGGCATCATGGAAGGTGAGAAGATCGGGGAAGGGATGGGCATAGTTTTTGGGTTTCTGCAGGATTCCCTCCTTATAGAGGTCGGCCACGGTCCGGATCGCCTCGGCCAAGAGACGATCCGCATCCCTGATCATCTGATCTCCCTTTTCCAGTTCGGCCTTTGCGAAATTGGCGGAATGGCATTTGTTGCAGGCCTTAAGCATCTTGTCCCGTTCTTTCTGCCAGGCCTCCTGGGTCAACCGGGCGACGTCGGCCGCCTTTACGACCTCAAGCCTGGCCGTCGGTTTTCCCTCGGGATCGAGGACGCCGAGACCCTGAAGGATGGTGGCGCGGTCCGCGGCCCACTGTTTGTCCTCCGGCATGGGTAATCGCACTGCCAAAAATCCCCAGGCGGTCCTGACCTCATGATTCCCATCCTGCATATGGCAGGTCTGGCAGGTTGGGGCTGAGGCCGTCGGGGGAAGGGTCTTATTCTGTTTCAAGAGATACCGCACCCCGTGCTTAGAACTGGAGTACATCTCCCACTGGGGATGGTCAAAACCCATGTGGCAGGTCTGACAGGCCTGGGGCTGTCTGGCTTCCACGACGGAAAAGGTGTGCCGGGTATGACAGGCATCGCAGGAGGCCACCCCGAATCCCGCTCCGTTCTTTTTGAGCTCTTTGATCTCGGCTTCGCTCTTGATTCCGATCTTATGGCAACCGCCGCAGCCCTTCATCCCCTCCATCAACGCCATGGGTTGCCAGTGGGCGGTGGGCATGGCCTTCATGGCGGCCCAGGCTGCAGCATGTTTTCCGGCCCTGAATTCCTTAACCCGTTTGGCGTGACAGGTGGCACAGGTATCGGGGGTGGGGATCTTGGCCTTGGCCACGTCTTTCGATGTCTTGTGATCGCTTCCATGGCAAACGGTGCAATCGACCTTGTTTTTGCTGTGCTTGCTCAGCTGCCAGTCGTTGACAATCCCCGGGGTCACCTTTTTGTGGCACTCCACACAGACCTGAGCAAAAGCGGCGGTGGCAAAAAGAACACCAAGGAGCGAGACGAAGATTGTTCTGACCATCCTATTTCCCCCTTTCCATGGAGATTAAGAAATTTTCAGAGGTCGAAGAAGACTTCGCATAAAGAGGTCTTTTTTTAAGAGGCAAGGAAGGCCACCCTTTCGGAGCAATCCTTCAAGAGATGGTAGGCGGAGCCCCCCTGCATCAGGATCTTTAACATGAGGTCAGGATTCAAAATCCTTACCCCTGCCATCACCCGGACCCCTCTTTTGAAGAAGGCATCGGGGAGGAGACTGGCCGTGGGGCCGATAATGGCTGTCCGCGATCCCTTGTCAATCGATGATAGAATGGAGTCGATCGTATGGTTGACGAGGGCTGTACCCGTTATGATCACCACCTGGGCATTTTCGATGGCCCCCTTCATCTCTGTCTCGGGGATGAAATACCTCATCTCGTCCGGCCTCAGGGCCGCCTGGTTTTTTTCGACGACATAGAAGGGGATTCCCATCACCTTGAGCCTCTTGATGTAGGGACCAAAGGCCCCCACCAAGGTGACCCTCTCATGGGGTTGGATGTTCAGGAGGTCGAACCCGTCGACCTCCTTCATCACCTTATAGTCTTTTTCTTGTTGAGATTCGACGATCCATTGTGAAAGGGCGTTGAGGGCCGCGATGCCGATGGCGCTTTTCAGCACGTTCGGATCAAGCGCGAAGGGGACGATTTCCGAGACCGGTCTTCCATCGAGGGCTCCTGCCGGAGGCATCCGGCTGGCAGAGGTCGGACAGCAGACGGCCTCCGGGATCTCTCCGATGGGCGTGAAGGCACAACCCCCGTGGCCCGTCGAAAGCTTCACGCCCGTAAAGAAGATCCCTATGACCAGATCCTCCACCCGGATTTCGTTCAGGGGGACAGGGGACTTTTCCTCGATGATCTCGATCGTTTCCGAAAGGACCGAAAGGGGCATCCCATACTCCAACGAATTCAAATCTCTTTTGGGAGAGGTTCTCGGCCCGCCACGAAGAAATCCTTAACAAAGATCAGGACGCCGATCAAGAACCCCAGGCCGAAGACGGCCCTGAAGATCCAGAAGTAGTGGTTGTAAGCACTCTTCACCGTCACATAGTCGAGGCCCATTACCCTCTCGAGATAGCTCTGGACCAGGCCCGCGCCGGTCAAACTGAAGGTGATGAAGATCATTGAGACCGTCATCCACCAGAAGGCCACATACCCTCTGGATTGGTTGAATTGCTTGACGCCCCTCAAGCCGGGAAGGGCAATGTAGATCATGGCCAGGACGAGAAGGGCATAGGCGCCATAGAAGGCGATGTGACCATGGGCCGTGGTGATCTGGGTTCCGTGGGTATATTTGTTCACTTGGGGTAAGGTGTGAAAAACGCCCCAGAGGCCCGCGCCCACAAAGTTGAAGAAGACATGGGAGACGGTATAAAAGAGGCCCACCCTGTTATCCACCGGTTTGGCTGCCAGTTTCGTCGTCCGGAAGGCGTCCCAGACCATCAACACAAGGGGAACCGGCTCCAGGGCGCTGAAGATCCCGCCAATCCAGAGCCAGTAAGGAGGCGTCCCGATCCAGTAATAATGGTGTCCGAGGCCCAAGATCCCCGTGAACATGACGAGCCCGACCTCAATATACATCCATTTCGCCAGCAGGGTCCGATCGGCCCCGAGGAGTTTGTGAAGGCTGAAGGCCAGGAAGGCCGCGGCGATGAGTTCCCATGCCCCCTCCACCCATAAATGGATCACCCACCACCACCAGAATTGGTCCATGATCATGTTTTTCGTGTAAAAGACGCCGGGGAGATACATGAGGGCCAAGAAGAGATTTCCCGCCAAGAGGACCCCTTGGACATCAGTAAACCGCTTCGTCTTCAAGACCGTCATGGCGTTGTTGAAGAGGAAGAGGAGGACCGAGATGACGATCAGAATATCCGCCCATCTGGGGGCCTCGACATATTCCCGGCCTTCGTTGAGGAGAAGGGTTCCGAAGACCGTGATGTTGGCCTGGGGATAGAAACCCATCACAATATAACCGACCACGACCAGCCCCACAGTCAGGATGGTGGCCCAAAATTGGAACTTGGCCAGGGGGATGCTCCAGAGTTCAGTCTCGGATTCCTCGACGATGACATAGTAAGAGGCCCCCATGAAGCCTAACAGGAGCCAGACTACGAGGGCGTTGATGTGAAGGGTTCGAACGGTGTTGAAATTGAGGAAGAAGAAATCGGGCCAGACAAACTGGAGGGCGGCGATGATGCCGACGAGGACCTGAACCAGGAAGAGGAGAACGGCAGAGATGAAGAAATTGTTGGCGATTTTATGGCTCTCGTATTCCATGGTCATCCTCCTTTTACTGAAGGGTCAAGAGGTAATCGGTCAGTTCTTTCAATTCTTGTTCGCTCAGGTGGGCGAAGCTCGGCATGGCCGAACCCGCTTTTACCGAGGCGGGATTTTTGAGATACTGGGTCAACGGCTCAGCCTTCCATTTGGGTCCGACCCGGGTGAGATCGGGCCCTGCAGTCCCACCGATCCCTGCGATCATATGGCAGGCGGCGCAGTTCTGCTTCTGATAGATAAGCTGACCAGGAGTTGACTCCACCCGCGCCACCGCAGCGGCCAAGACCGGTTTCGGAGGCCATTTATTGGTGTCCACCTGGGAGGTCCACTCCAGGAGGGCGATCAGATGGTCCGCCTCTTTTTCGGTAAGCCCTAATTTGGGCATGGCCGCTTTCGGGTTGATGGCGCGGGGGTCCAGGATGAACTTTTTTAAAAAATCTTTGGGTTTTCGTTTGGCCACAGTGGTCATATCCGGGGCAAAATAGGAACCGTTGCCCATGATCGTATGGCACCCGATGCAGTCATATTTGTGCCAGACCTTTTTCCCCGCATCGATCTCGGCGGTGATGGCCGGTGCCCGTTTTGGAACCTGGATCAGGGTGTCGATCGTGAGGACCACCAAAACGAGAAAGAAAAAGAGGCTCCCAAAGATGAAGAAATTCTTGGCCGCTTTCCTGCTCATATAGACCTCCTTAGGAATGGATAAAAGGGTAGGGCATTCCGCCTTGATTTCAAAAATCCCCCGAGTCGACATAAAAATCCTTGACTTAAGTCAAAAAGGACCACGAGGGTTCTTTTAAGGGTCGGGGGATCGTATTGTGGGTGAAGGAGCGCGATGAATTTGACTTCGTGATTCTCAACGACGAGTCGATGACCGGGAGAGGATTCAGTGAGTCAGGGATATCCGAAATAGGGAGCGGCCCTATGGGTCGGGAAACGGTGGCACGGCAGGAAGATCGGGAGGTTAAGGTTTCCCTTCCGCCTAAGGCCGATACCTTTCCGGTGTGGGAGGGGAGAGGGTTGGATTTGGGAGATTGAGAACGGTTCCTAAGGGCGGTCCTTCGGTTTTAGGATGAGTTATCGAAGGTCAACCGTCAGGTAGGGTTTCAGGTTAATCCACTTTTTCTCGCCGATGCCCTTCACCTCTTTCAACTCCTCGACCGAACGAAATCCCCTTCTTCTCTCCCGGTAGGCGACGATCTCCCGGGCCAGGGACTCCCCGATCCCCGGAAGGAGGCAGAGGTCTTCGGCCGTGGCCCGGTTCAGGTCGAGGGGGAGGCGATACAAGAGAAGTTTTCTGGCCTCCATCCTTCCGATCTCGATCCTGATCGTCCTTCCACTCTTGGCCGCGCCTTCATCCGGAGACAACGAAGGGGAAGGACGAACCGTCACGAGGGTTCCTGATTCCAAAAGGAGCGACGATGAATCCTCATCCAACCAGGCGGGTTCTTTCAACCCCCTTGCCACCTGGATCACTTCCTTGAGCCGGGGAGGGCTGGAAAAGGTGTAGATCCCGGGTCGGTGGACCTCCCCTTCCACTTCAACGACGATCTCGTTCCGATCCTGTTCGGAGGGGAGAAGGGAGGAAGGGTGAAACTTGATATAGAAGAGGCCGAGAAGAAAGGAGGCCAGCCCGAAGAGGATCCACTGATCGGTAAGGGAAAGGGATTTCCTTATGGGCAGATGACGCCAGAGGGGAGGCTGGTCATAGGAGGTTAGGAGGGTTCGAATTCTGAGAAGGGCCTTTCGAAAAAGCCTACCCATTTTCCTCTTTGAGGAGTTTGTAGTCGATGGAATCGACCAGGGCCTGCCAGCTGGCTTCGATGATGTTCTCCGAGACCCCGACCGTCCCCCATTTGGACTCCTGATCACCCGATTCGATCAAGACCCTCGTCCGCGCAGCCGTCCCGTCCTTTGAAGAAAGGATCCGGACTTTAAAGTCGAGAAGCTTCACGTCTTTCAATTCGGGGTAGAACTTCTCAAGGGCCTTTCGCAGGGCATTGTCCAGGGCGTTGACCGGCCCGTTTCCCACCGCCGCCGTATGTTCGATCCTCTCTCCCACCCGGACTCGAATGGTGGCCTCGGAGAAGGGGGGCCTTCCCTCCTCTCTCTTCTCGACGATCACCCGGAACCCGAGGAGCTCAAAGAACTTTTTGTGCCTTCCAAGCCCCTTCTTCATCAAGATCTCGAAGGATCCTTCGGCCCCTTCAAATTGGAAGCCTTCGTGTTCGAGCCGTTTGAGATCGTCCAGGATGGTCCGGACATTGGGATCTTTGCTTTCAAGATCGATCCCGAATTCCGCTGCCTTGTAGAGGATGTTCGATTCTCCGGAGAGGTCGGAGATGAGGACGCGCTGACGATTTCCCACCTTTTCGGGAACGACATGTTCGTAAGTGAGGGGACTCCTCCGGATGGCGCTCACATGGACCCCGCCTTTGTGGGCGAAGGCGCTGTCTCCCACATAGGGCAGGTACTTGGGATGGGGGAGGTTGGCCAGCTCGGAAACGAAACGGGAGACCTCGGTGATCTTCCGAAGCTGCTCATCGGTGATACACTCCATCCCCATCTTCAACTTGAGATTGGGGATGATGGAACAGAGGTTGGCATTCCCGCAGCGTTCGCCATATCCGTTGATCGTTCCCTGGACCTGGCGGATCCCTTCCTGCACAGCGAGGATGGAGTTGGCCACGGCCAGTTCCGAATCGTTATGGACGTGGATCCCCAAAGGGACCGTGATCACCCGGTTCACCTCTCGGATGGCCCTTTGGAGTTCGTCAGGGAGGGTGCCTCCGTTGGTGTCACAGAGGACGATCCAATCGGCTCCCGCCTCCTGGGCGGCCTTCAGGACGGAAAGCGCATAGGAGGGGTTCCTTTTGAATCCGTCGAAAAAATGCTCGGCATCGAATATCACCTCGGGGACGATCCTTTTCAGAAAGCGGACCGACTGGGAGACGATCTCGAGATTCTGCTCGAGGCCGATGTTCAAGGCGTCGAGGACGTGCATGTCCCAGGCCTTTCCGAAGATGGTCACGACCTCCGTGCCCGCTTCGATGAGGGCCTTCAAATTGGCATCATCCTCCGGTGCCACCCCGGCCCTGCAGGTGCTTCCGAAGGCGACCACCTTGGCTCCCGACAGGGGGACCGAACGGATCTCCTTGAAAAACTGGAGGTCTTTCGGATTCGAGCCGGGCCAGCCCCCTTCGATATAATGGACTCCCAGTTCGTCCAGTTTCTGGGCGATCCGGATTTTATCCTCCACGGAGAAGGCGATGTCCTCCGCCTGAGAGCCGTCCCGAAGGGTGGTGTCGTAGATTTTGATCGAGCCTCGCTTTTCCAAAAATCTTCCCCTTTCCTTCGTCCCTTCCCTGTCCCCCCTTTTCACGGCAGAAGGGATTGTTTGGGATCCCCTGTCTTCTTTCCTTCTTGAGGGACCCCTCCCGGATGAGGTGAAACGGGGCCTGAGGAGGTTGGGATTCGGTCCCGGGTTATTTTTCCTCCGTCACGGTAGGTTTGTCCAGTTCAAAGGCGTCGTGAAGGGCCCGGACGGCGAGCTCCGTATATTTGGAATCGATGATGCAGGAGATTTTGATCTCCGAGGTCGAGATCATCTGGATGTTGATCCCTTCCTTGGCCAGGGCGGCGAACATCTGGGCAGCGACGTTGGAGTGGCTTCGCATCCCCACGCCCACGATGGAGACCTTGGCGATGTTCTCATCGGAGAGGACCTCCTTTCCGCCGATCTCCTTGACGCTCTCTTTGACGATCTGAAGGGCCTTGGCAAAGTCCGTTTTGGGAACGGTGAAGGCCACATCGGCGCAGCCCCGTTCGGTGCTGGAGGTCTGGATGATCATGTCGACCACGATGTTGGCCTCGGCGATGGGTTTGAAGAGTTTGGCCGCCACGCCCGGGACATCCGGGACGCGCATGACCTCGATTTTGGCCTCGTTCTTGTTGTAGGTCACTCCGGATACCACGACCCTTTCCATCTCCGCCTCCTCTTTGCAGACGATCGTGCCTGGATTGTCGTTGAAGGACGATCTGACATGAATGGGCACCTCATATTTTTTGGCGAACTCCACCGATCGGATCTGGAGCACCTTTGCGCCCAGGCTCGCCATCTCGAGCATCTCGTCGTAAGAGATCTTGGAAAGCTTTCGGGCCTTGGAGCAGATATTGGGATCGGTCGTATAGACGCCATCCACATCGGTGTAGATCTCGCAGATATCGGCCCGAAGCGCTGCGGCCACGGCCACGGCGGTCGTATCCGAGCCTCCCCGGCCCAAGGTGGTGATGTTCTCCGATTCGTCCACGCCCTGAAACCCCGCCACCACGACGATTCTTCCCTGCCTCAGATCTTCCAAGATCCTCTCCGATTCGATCCCGGTGATGCGGGCTTTTCCGAAGGCGCTGTCCGTGGCGATCTTGATCTGAAATCCGAGGTAGGACTTCGCATCGAAGCCCATGGCCTTGAGGGTAATGGCCAGCAGGGCGATCGAGACCTGTTCTCCTGTGGAGATCAGGACATCGAGCTCCCTCTCATCCGGTTGAGGGGTGATCTGTTGGGCCAGACGGATCAGCCGGTCTGTCTCTCCGGCCATGGCTGAGACGACGACGACCACCTCGTGGCCCTGCTGTTTGGTCCGGATGACTCGTTCCGCCACGTTCCGGATCCGGTCGAGATCTCCGACGGACGTCCCGCCATATTTTTGAACGACCAATGCCATAGCACCTTCCCTCCCTTTAAAAGTTCAGCCTCAAGGCTTCGGAGTTCATCCTAGGGAACCCAGACCTTTATTCGAGAGAGGGTTCCAAACTCCCCCGGGCGATTTGGGAACTCAGGGTTTGGACCAACCCTTCATACCTCTTCCCCTGGGGGATGATCTCGATGAGCCGGGTTTTTGGACCGGCATATTGAATATGGATCTCCAGCCGTTCCTTGGGGAGGAGAAAACAGGCCCTTTCTGCCCATTCGATGGCCGTGATGCCCTGCCCCTCCATATAATCCTCCACCCCCAGGGCCAAGAGGTCCTCCTCCCCCAACCGGAAGAAATCCATATGGTAGAAAGGGATGGGCCCTGAATATTCGTGGATCAGGGTGAAGGACGGGCTGGAGACATAGACCGATTTTTTGACCCCTGCGCCCTCTGCAAGCCCTTTGATCATCAGGGTCTTTCCCGCTCCCAATTCTCCACTCAAGGCGACCACATCTCCCGGTCGCAAGAGACGTCCGATCTGCCTCCCGAGCCGGAGGGTCTCTGAGGGGTTTCGGGAGCGAACGACCACTTTATCCATTCAAAGGAGGTCTCGTTCCTAAACATCGAATCCGAAAGCGATGGCTTCGGCGCTGCCGCTCTTCGCCTTGAGAGGCTCGACCTCCTGAAGGCCGAATCAGGCCTTATATTTGAAGTCCTCTGGGTTGAGGCGTTCGAGCCATTCCTTCAATTGATCGCCCTCTTTTTCGAAGTCGATCGTCCGGGCCTTCTCGATCACCTCTTCGGCCACGAAGATCGGGGCCTCTCCGGCAAGGGCGATGGCGATGGCATCGCTGGGTCTGGAGTCGATCAGGATCTCCTCGCCTTTCCGGAGGAGATGGATCACCGCGTAGTAGGTGTTCTCCTTCAGGTCGTTGACCACGATCTTGATCACCCGGGAGTCGAGGGTTTTGAGGACGTTATGGATTAAATCATGGGTCATGGGCCGATGGGATTGGACCTTCTTCAATTTCATGGCGATCGCGTTCGCCTCGAAAGGGCCGATCCAGATGGGCAACCCGGTCTTTTCCTCAAGGTCCATCAAGAGGACGACGAACCCGTTCGATGTCGAATCAAAGGTCAGGAATTTCACCTTCATCTCGATTAACATACGGGATCTCCTTTCATCCCCCTTTCAGAGGAGATGAACCCTCAGCGAAACCTCAACGAGGCGGCGACGTGTTCGTGTTCCTTAAGCAGCGGGTTGCCTTCCGCCCACTTGACCTCACCGTCCTGACGAAAAACGAACCGGACCATCTCCTCGCCCAAGTCGACCCCTTTGGCCTCTTCTTTGCACAGGGGGCAGACGAAAGTTGTGGAAGAAGGATCTTGGAGGAAGAGGGTCCCGCACCGGAGGCAATGTCCTCCGGGCAAGTGGAAGGCCGCGGAGAGATAGAGGGTCTGGACCCGGCCCTGGTTTATTGCCTCCAAGACACCGTTGAGACCGAAGACCGCCCGGCCTCCCTGGTAGGCCTTCTCCCGGAGCTCCTCCACCTCCTGGAAGACCTTCTCCTTCTCCCGCTGGAAGAGACGTTCGTAGATCCGTCTCAAGATGGTGGACCGCTCCTCCGAAAAGTCCAGGGGGAAGGCATCGGTGATATGCTGTCTGACCCGTTCCGGGAGAAACCCCCTAAAATGGGCCAGGGTCCGATCCTGGCCGATGAGGACCACCCGCTTCCACTTCCCGGTGTCGAAGAGATTGGTTAACTGTTCGGCGACCTCCTTATGGTGTTTATTCCGATGCTCTTGGATGTGACGCTGGTATCTCAGCTGGGCCCATCCCCCCTGGTCGTGCCAGCCTGGGACATAGTTCTCGATCGTGGATTCCGATACCAGCCCTTCGAGGGAGATCTCGAAGAGCCTGGCCGAATCGGTCTCCACCATGACGGCGAGGGTGTCCTGATATTGGGAGGCAAGCCTCACGAGGGGCCTGAGGACGGGGAGCCTGTCGAGATAGAACTCATTGTCAAAGGGCATGAAGGAAGGGTAGACGAGAAAGATATCGGACCCCCTCGACGAGAAGAGGGCCATCCCGTCGATCGCCTCATCATAAGAACGCCGGATCAACCCTTCGACGAACTTCTCGACCCTGGCCAGGTCCTCCTCGAATGCCAAAAGCCCCTCTTTCCCCTTGAGGAGTTCCTTTCCCCTCTTGAGTTGATTTTTGATGAAGAGACGGGTCCGTTCTCGTTGCTGTTCGGAATCCCACCGGGTGTTCAGATAGAGGGAGACAAAGGGAGAAGGCCCCTCTTCGATCCGGGCCAATTTGCGGATTTCGTTTTTCATCTCCATAGGAACCCCGCACCCGAAATCAATCCTAACAGACTTTCCATAGGGAATCAAACCCTTCCTTGGAGGAGGTCGGGGATCTTTCGAATGAGGTCGGTGGCCACGAGAGACTTCTCCCCTAACTCCTGGGCCACCTGGTCTCCGGCTAAACCGTGAAGGTAAACCGATGCCTGAAGGGAGAAGAGGGTGTCATATCCCTGGCAGAGGAGCCCGCCGATCATCCCGGCCAAGACATCGCCCGTTCCGCCGGTGGCCAGGCCCGCATTGCCTGTCGGGTTGATGTAGATTTCTCCCTTGGGAGTGCCGATCAATGTGCGGAACCCTTTGAGGACGAGGTAGCTGTGGGTGGACTGCGAATAATTTCGACAGACCTCCAGGCGTTTCTCCTGAACCTCTTTCCCCGTGGATTGAATCAACCTGGCCATCTCTCCCGGATGGGGGGTCAGGATGAGGGATCGGTTGGGAAGGGGGAGGAACTTGGGTTGGGTGGCGATGGCATTCAACCCATCGGCATCGATCACCAAGGGCAGGGAGATCGCTTTGATGAGCTTCAGGACGAGAGCCTGGGTCTCTTTGAATGTCCCGATGCCAGGCCCGATCACCACCGCCTTCTTGTTTTCACAGAGTTTGAGGATGGGATGGAATGCCCTCTGGCTGAGGGTCTGTTTGGGGGTTTCGGGCATCGGTTCGGTCATGACCTCAGTCAGTTTCGTTTCCATGATGGGATTCAAGCTCTTCGGGATGGCAAGCGTGACCAGACCCGCGCCCATCCTGAGGGCCGCCTCGCAGACCATCGCCGCCGCGCCGGTCTTGCCCACCGACCCTGCGATCACCAAAAGGTGGCCGTAATCGCCCTTATGGGTATCCGGACGTCTTGGTATGGAGAGGACCTCGAAGATCTTCTTCCCCTCCAGGAGGTGGGTGGAGAGGTTTTCTTCCTCCACCAGCCTTTTGGGGAAACCGATGTCGATCACCTTCAGGGTGCCGACATATTCTGTCCCGGGGGAGAGGAGGAGCCCCACCTTCGGCAGTCCGAAGGTGACTGTAAGCGTTGCCCGGACCGCTGTTCCCAACGGCCTTCCGGTGTTGGCGTTCAAACCGGAGGGGACGTCGACCGCCACGATGGGGACTCTTTGACTGTTGAGATGATCGATCACCTCCCGGTAATATCCTCTGACCTCGGCATCGAGGCCTGTCCCGAAAATGGCATCGACCAAGAGGTCGGCATATTCGACGTCCCGTCTCACCTTCTGGTACTCTTTTGAAGAGGGGGCAGGATAGATCTCACCTCCCATCCGGTGGAGGATGGTGTAATTCGTCTCCGCATCCCCCCGGAGGGACTTGGGATCGGCGAGGAGGATCACTTTGACCGCGATCCCCCGATGGACCAAATGCCTGGCGATGACGAACCCATCCCCTCCGTTATTTCCCTTTCCCGCGATGATCACCACCCGCTTTTTCTGGATCTCGGGAAAGGCGTCGAGAATCGCCTCTGTTGCGCCCCTTCCGGCATTCTCCATGAGGAGGATGCCTGGGATCCGGTAGGTTTCGATGGCCTTACGATCGAGTTCCTGCATCTGTTCGGCGGTTGCCACTTTCATCGTTCTCTTCCCTCTAACAAGACCTGGGCCACGGCAAAGGGGCGGTCGTGGGAAAGGGTGAGGTGGGTCCTTTCAACCCGACAGGCATGGAGGATCTCCTTCGCTTTCCCGTGCAGGAGGAGAAAGGGCCTGCCGGAGGGATCGTTCTCCACCTCGATCTCCCTCCAATGGATCCCATGGCGAAGCCCTGAGCCGAGGGCTTTGAGGAAGGCCTCCTTTGCGGCAAACCGGGTTGCGAAGCATTCTGCCGAGTGGGCCCTTCGTTGACACCGATCGATCTCCCGGCCCGTGTAAACCCTCTCCAGGAACCGGTCCCCCCAGCGAAGCAAGACCCTCTCGATCCGTTCAATGTTGACGATGTCGAGGCCTGTTCCGATGATCATCGATATCCACACCGTCTTGGATTCAACGCGGGGAGATGGACCCCGATGGGGGTCGGAACCGTTTCCCCGACTCCGAACCCGTCAGCCCTTCGCGAATGAGGGCGATCATCTCCTTGACGGCCCGTTCCAGCCCCACCAAGACCGCCCGGGCAATGATGCTGTGGCCGATGTTGAGCTCCTCGATCTCCTGGATCTCGGCGATTCTCCGCACATTCGTATAGTTGAGGCCATGGCCTGCAGCGATCCGAAGGTTTTTTTGGGAGGCCACGGCGACGGCATCGAGGATCTTTTTGAGCTCCCGATCGGCCTGGGCCGAATGGGTGGCCTCGCAATAATGGCCGGTGTGGATCTCGATGGCGTCTGCCCCGACCTCTTCACAAGCCCTGATCTGATCGGGGTCCGGGTCGACGAAGAGGCTGACGGTGATCCTTCCTTTTTTCAATCGCTGGATCGTCCTCTTAAGGTCCTTGGAGTGTTTGATGACATCGAGCCCTCCCTCTGTGGTCAGCTCTTCCCTCCGCTCCGGGACGAGGGTCACAAGGTCGGGACGGACCGAAAGGGCGATCCGGACCATCTCCTCGGTGGCGGCCATCTCGAGGTTGAGCTGGGTCTGGATGGTCTCCCTCAGCAGGCGAAGGTCCCGGTCTTGGATGTGCCGCCTGTCCTCCCGCAGATGGCAGACGATGCCATCCGCTCCAGCCAGCTCCACGAGCATGGCCGCTGCCACGGGATCGGGGTAGGCCACTCCCCTGGCCTGTCTCACCGTTGCCACGTGATCGATGTTCACCCCCAGTCTCTTCATAGGTCTCGCCTCCTCTTTCAGCGTTTCCCCCCGTTTACCGATGGTTTCTTCTCACTCCGTTGCCCTTCGGATGGCATCCACGATCACAAGGGTCCTCTTCGCTTCGCGGACATCATGGGCTCGGAGGATGTGTGCGCCCTTCATCGCCCCGATGGCGATGCTCGCCAGGGTGCCTTCGAGGCGTTGATCCGGCGGCGCATCGAGGAGTTTTCCGATGAAGCTCTTCCTCGAGGGTCCGAGCAGAATGGGTTTTCCGAGGATTCGCAGCTCCGGAAGGGATTGGATGAGGAGAAGGTTGTGCTCAAGATTCTTCCCGAAGCCGATGCCGGGATCGACGATGATCTGTTCGGGATCGACGCCAACCGACTCCGCCTTGCGAATGGCCTCTCTAAGAGAGCGGAGGATCTCGGACCAGAGGGAGTGATAATGGACCTCCTTCTGCATCGTCTCCGGCCTTCCCCGGATATGCATCAAAACGATCGGGATTCCTTCCTTTGCCGCCACCTTCGCCAGATCGGGATCGAAGCTCAGGCCACTGATGTCATTGATGATCTCCGCTCCTGCCTCGATGGCCCTCCGGGCCACCTCCGATTTGTAGGTGTCGATGGAGATGGGAACGGGAATCTCCTTGGCTAGCCGTTCGATAACCGGCAACACCCGGCGGAGTTCCTCGTCGGAATCGAGCGGCCGGGAACCCGGTCGGGTCGATTCTCCCCCGATGTCGAGGATATCGGCCCCCTCCTCCACCAACCGGAGCCCGTGGGCGATCGCCTTTTCACGATCGAAATAGAGGCCCCCGTCCGAAAAAGAATCGGGGGTCACGTTCAAGATTCCCATGAGGAGGGTTTTTTCTCCGAGGTGAAAGGTTTTCTTCCGACAGCGGAGGACGAAACGATCTTTCGTCACATTGACAAGGGTCTCTCTCAGGGTTTGGGCAAGCCCTTGGAGATGGGGATAGGCCTCCAATTTGACAATCAGTTTCTCGATCTGTCGGTGCGTCCCCATCAACAGCCCATCCAGGGATGGGCCGTTGCAGTCGAGGGCCCTTTTGTCCACCGCCATGTCTCCGCCGAGGCAGAGCATCTCCTGCTTGAGGAGGTTGGCGGTGCGGGGATCGATCCCTTCGATTTTGAAGTTGAAGTGGAGGGCCTTCCCCCTCATCCGCTCGATCCCAGTCGGATCGGCTCCCACCTTCTCGATCTGGCGGACGGCCTCTTCGAGATTGAAGATCGGGAGGGATCGGACGAGTATCATCCTTTGCGAACCATCGCCTCTCTCCCCCTGACAAGGGGCATCGATCGGGAAGGGGGCTTGCGAAGGGCAGGGATCTTTCCCTGCCCAAGGGTCCTCAAGGGTTCATACCGCTTCCCCACGGATGATCCGGTCGATCTGGGTTCCATCGAGGACCTCTTTTTCAAGAAGGGTATTGGCCAGGCGATGGAGCAACTCGATATTGGACTGGAGGATCTCCTTGGCCCTTTGGTAACTCTGCATGACGATCGCCCTGACCTCGGCATCGATCAATTGGGCGGTCTCTTCGCTGTAGTCCCGGTGCTGCGTGATCTCCCGGCCGAGGAAGATCTGCTCCTCCCTCTGTCCGAAAGAGAGAGGGCCGAGTTTTTCGCTCATCCCCCACTCACAGACCATCTTTCTGGCCAGCTCGGTGGAGCGTTCGATATCGTTTCCGGCGCCTGTGGTGAGCCGATTTAAGACCAACTCCTCGGCAGCCCTTCCTCCCATCATCACGGCGATGTTGTTGAGGAGATAATCCTTGGGATAGGTATGCTTCTCGTCGATGGGGAGCTGCTGGGTGATCCCGAGGGCCCTGCCCCTCGGGATGATGGTGACTTTGTGGATGGGATCGGTTCCCGGAATCATCTTGGCCACCAGGGTATGGCCCGCCTCGTGGATGGCGGTGATTCTCCTTTCCTCATAGGGGATGATCATCGATTTTCTTTCCACGCCCATCAGGACCTTGTCCTTGGCCTGTTCGAAGTCGGACATGTCCACTCTTTCTTTTCCGAGGCGTGCCGCCAACAGGGCCGCTTCGTTGACAAGGTTCTCGAGATCGGCACCGGTGAACCCCGGGGTCCCTCGGGCAAGGAGGGAGAGATCGACATCGTCGGCGAGCGGGGTCCGTTTGGTATGGACTTTCAGAATCTCTTCCCTTCCTTTCACGTCCGGAACCGGGACCACCACCTGCCGGTCAAATCTCCCCGGTCGGAGGAGGGCCGGATCGAGCACGTCCGGCCGGTTGGTGGCCGCGATCAGGATGACCCCTTCGTTCGATTCGAAGCCGTCCATCTCCACGAGCAACTGGTTGAGGGTCTGCTCCCGTTCGTCATGGCCTCCGCCCAGTCCGGCACCCCTGTGTCTTCCCACCGCATCGATCTCATCGATGAAGATGATGCAGGGCGCATTCCTCTTGCCCTGGAGGAAGAGATCCCGAACCCTTGAGGCGCCCACCCCCACGAACATCTCCACGAAGTCTGAGCCACTGATGCTGAAGAAGGGGACGTCGGCCTCGCCCGCAATGGCCCTCGCCAGGAGGGTCTTTCCCGTGCCCGGAGCCCCGATGAGAAGGACCCCTTTGGGGATCCTTCCGCCCAGCTTCGTAAATCGCTTCGGATCCCTCAGGAAGGCGATGATCTCTTCGAGCTCATCCTTGGCCTCATCAATGCCCGCCACGTCGTCGAAGGTCACTTTATGCTGGTCCTTGGTGAGGATCTTTGGCTTGCTCTTCCCGAAGGAGAAGGCCTTTCCCCCGCCAATCTGCATCTGTCTCATAAAGAAGAGCCAGACCCCGATGAGGATCAACATCGGAAACCAAGAGATGAGCAGGTTCTGCCAGAGTGGGGTCTCCTCTTCCTTTTTCGCTCGGATGGTGATCCTCTTCTCTCTCAAGATCTTGATCATTTCCGGATCCTCTGGGGCATAGGTTCTGTAGCGCTTTCCCTCGAGGTCCTTCCAGGTGATGCTTCTTCCTTTCGTCTCCACATCGAGGACGCGGTTGCCCTCGACGGCGTTGATAAAGTCGCTGTAACTCTTTTCGATTTCGGTCAGGCGGGGTTTGGTGAAGAGATTGAAGAGGAGGATCATGATGATGAGGATGATCGCCCAGAAGAGAAGGTTTTTTAAGAGGGAATTCAATCTCTTCTCCTCCTTGGAGTTCCGCTTCAGACTAACACAAATCCTCTGTCAATTCAATATGGTGAACAGTCTTATGCCCCAATGACGAGGAAGGGAGGTGAGGGCGAGGGGCATTAAAATTTTTCTTTGAAAACAAAATGTTGGATGAAATTTGGGGACGGGCTCTTCGGTCGGTCTCCTCCCCGCGCCTTGCAACTTACGAAGAAACCCTATAAATTAAATCGGGTTCTTGAACAGGGATCTTTTTCCTTAGCCCAGGAGGGAGCATGGCGGTCGATCTTTTGAAGAAGTGCCCTCTCTTTGCTGGATTGACGGATGAGGGATTGCAGAAGGTCAGGGGCATTGCGGTCTTTAAGCGATCAAAAAAAAAGGAAATTCTCTTTGCAGAAGGTGAGGAGGCTAAGGGATTTTATGTCGTCCTCCGCGGAAGGGTGAAGGTTTATAAAATTTCTCCAGAGGGGAAGGAGCAGATCCTTCATGTCGTCCAAGCCCCGGACTCTTTTGCCGAAGCCGCCCTCTTTCAGGAAGGGACTTACCCTGCCTTTGCCGAATCGATGGAGGAATGTCAGCTCCTTTTTATTCCCAAGCGGGATTTCCTTCAGATGATCCAGGAGAATCCGCAGCTCAGCATCAATATGATCGTCTCCCTCTCCCAATATCTCAGGCGATTTGCCTCCCTCATCGAGGAGCTCTCGCTCAAGGAGGTCTCCTCCCGTTTAGCCAAATATCTCCTCGACCTCTCGGTTAAGGGGATGAGGGAAGGGAAGGCCCCTAACGAGGTGGAGCTCGATCTTACCAAGACCCAACTTGCCCTGAAGCTCGGCACGATCAGTGAAACCCTTTCGAGAACCTTTTCGAAACTGAAGGCAAAAGGGGTGATCGGAGTCGAAAAGAACCGAATTCGTATCCTGAAAAGGGATGTCCTCGAAGAGATCTCCTCTGGTTTGAGGGTATATTAGCCTTCCTTTCATAACCCCCTAAAAATCGGCACATAAATGGACAAAATGGCAAATCTCATTTCTCTATAATTTCAATAAATTGTTAGTTGGGCCGACCCTTTCAGACATTTTATACCATTCCCGAGTGGCAAAGCTCCGAGGGCCAATAAAATTTCTCATTTTTTTCAAATGGTTATGAATTTTGTGGGGAAAATGTTGGGTTGGGCATGGTTGTTGCTTTTGAGTAGGCCAATCCCATTTGATCCGAGAGGTGAGAGATGAATCCAATCTTTTTCGAATTAGCCTCTGCCAATTTTGTAACAATCTGCATCCTTCTTTTAGGGGCCATCGGAGTAATCCGCATTGCCAAGACTTACCTGGAAGCCTAAGAAGAGGATCGAGAAGGAGGGCGCGATGGAAGCCAATCACGTAGTTACGCTTCCGAGGATCAAAGAGGAACCGCAGAGGATCGAGATCAACCCCAAAAGGGTGGCCGAATGGACGTTGATCTTCACCAATGCCTTCTATATCGCCTATTTTTTCGGTCGATTGTTGAAGATCATCTAATTGGTAATCGGGCTCATCGAGGGCTTCAATCCCCAGCCTCCTTTAACCCCTAACCTGGAGGGCGGCCTTCTTCGTTGGAAGAGGGTCGCCCTTCCTTTTTTTATTCCCCAGTTGAATTTTGAGGACGTTTATTCTAATTGTTAATCATGAGGGGGACCTCCTTTTTCACCGCCTGGTGGAGACTTTCGAGAATCCCGTTCCTCTCGGTCGGGGTCTTTCCATTGATTTTGGGCTTTGCCCTTGCCCGGCGCTCAGGATATGAGGCCCCGCTGGGGCTCTATCTGCTTTCCATCGTTGCCACCGTCCTCATCATGTGGATGACTTACTATTTGGGGGAGTGGAATGATCTGGGGGGAGATCGGATCAACCGAACCTTCAACCGATTTTCGGGTGGGTCGAGGGTCCTCGTCGAAGGGGTCCTCCCTCCCTGGATTTCGCTTCTCTTCGGGTACCTCTGCCTCGGGGGGAGTATCCTCCTCGGTCTCTATCTCCGCTGGAGATATCAAACAGGTCCTTGGACGCTTCTTCTGGGAGGGGTCGGCATTTTTTCGGGATTTTTCTATTCCGGAAAGCCCCTTCGGTTCGCCTATCGTGGATTGGGGGAGGTTCTTATCGGGTTCTGTTACGGTTGGCTTCCGATTGCCACCGGATTCTACCTCTGCGCAGGATTTATCAGCGACCGAGTCTTCTGGCTCTCCCTCCCTATTGGACTGACGGTCTTCAATGTGATTTTGATCAACGAGTTCCCTGACGAAGAGGCCGATCGCCACATCGGGAAGAGAAACCTGGTCGTTCGATTCGGCAAGGAGAGGATGGGTGACCTCTATATGGCCCTCTCCATCTTGGCGGGACTCTTCTTCATCAAGATGGTGAGGATTTCAGGAAAAGGCCCATGGCTTTGGGCCCTTATCGCCTTTCCTGGGCTTCTCATCCTCTACAATCTTTGGATGGTCTGGAAGGAGGCCTATCGAGAACCGAAGAGGTTGGAATCCCTCTGCCGAAATACCCTCGCGGTCAATCTCTCGATGACGCTCATTCTCACGCTTCTCCAGGGGCTATAGCCACTGGGATGGGGAGACGATCTTGGAAGAACTCCAAAAGGTGATCCAGAAAGTCGAAGCCGACCTTCAGGAGGGAAGGTCAGAGGGGGAAGTCCTCCATCACCTCCTTTCCTTTGTGGGTGAAGATCTTAATAAGTCAGAACAGGCGATTGAAGCCTTAGGAAAGATGGGCCATCCCCAGGCAGGGCGCCTCCTTCGGCGATGGTCGGAGGCCACCCCCGATAAAAAGATCCAAAAGATGATCAAAAGGTCGATTTACCGGCTAAAAAGTAAAGGGATCGCCGTCGAGGAGCCTTCTCTGAAGGGAGAACGACCGATTTTTCGGCTCCCGCCTTCGGAACCCCCTGTGGGTTTTGGGGGCCCTTTCGATTCTTTGGGACAGCGATTTCTCTTGCTCTCCGTTCCCCGCCCGGGTCGGGGGATTTTGGTGGTGCAGGGGCTTCTGAGTGATACTGAGGGATGGATAGACTGTTCTGTTGGAGAGATGGGGAGGAAGCACTTTAAAGAGCTTCTGGAAAAGATCCAGAAGAGTCTTCCTTTCCCCCTGGTGGAGATGGAGGCCTCCTATGTGGCCTTTCTCTTCGACGAGGCCTACCGACTCTCCCTCCACCAAGGGAAGACACCTCCCCAGGATTATCTGGAACGGAGGAGGGAGGTCGAGGCCGTTAAGAAAACCTACTCCCGACCCATTATCTATTCCCTGCTTCCGGAGGAAGAGATCGAGAGGGAGGAGGGGATCTTCGAAAAGGGGGCTGAACTCCACCAGATCGATCTCTTTTCCTCCTGGATCCTCAACGAGGAAGTGACCCAACCCTATGTCGAAGAGGTGCGAATGGCGGAAGAGTCGAGATTGGTTCTCCAGCCCTTCCAGAAAGAGGCCCGACTCCACGAGATCTACCAGAGGGCCCTCTCAGAAATCTTTTCCGACGAGGTGCGGTCTCGGTACCGAAATAGGATGGAGGAGATGGCCTACTACCTTTTCCAGGCAGGGAAGAGGGAAGAGGCAAAGCTCTCCCTTTCCGTCGCCCTCTCCCTCAAAAGGCCGTTCAATCCGATTCGACCCAACCCGTTCCTCTTTCACCTGGTGGTGAAATCCATTTTAACTTACTTGTCTGAACGTCAGAAAAGAGAGAGGGAATTTTCATTGATCACTCGACCCTAAACTCCCTCCCCCCAGGCCCCGGAAGGAGGGAGCGAAGATAGACATCAGACTCGATGAAAAAATGGTTGATCCTCACCGGGCTCCTCCTCGTCCTGCTCGCAGGGGCCTACTTCGGTCTTTCCTCCCATGCGGTAAAAGCCCTCCAGCCTCAACTTCAGAAGGCCTTCGGTCAAGGGGTGACGATCGGCCAGATCAGGGCCAAGGGGACTTTCCTTTCTGTTTATGGACTTCAATGGAAGAACCTTCCGTCCGATCCGCCCTTTTTGAAGGTCGAGGAGATGAGGGTCTATCCCTCGCCCTTTGCCCTATTGAAACGGGACGCCCCTTTTCGAAAAATCGTCCTCATCAAACCGGCCCTCACCGTCTTCAGGACCCGCGAGGGGCATTGGGTAGGGCCTTGGGGGAGGAAGAGGGAAGGGGTGGTGGCCCATCGAGGCGGAGAGGATATCGAAAAGAAGGAGGGGTCAGGGAAAGATGGATCATTCCTAACCGGGTTGATCCGGATCGAGAGGGGCTGCCTCGAGATCGAGGATCGAGGCCTTGGAGAGGTTTCCCAGAGGATCCTTTTATACGATGTGGATGCGGATCTCAGGCCCACCGGATACCCCTCGACCCGATCTTCTGTCGAATTGAAAGGAAGAGGAGGGATAGGAGGTCCGGGAGGGGAGATCTCCATAAAAGGGTGGATCGATCTCTCGACGTCGGAGATGGACCTTGCGGTGACCCTGAGGGAGATTGAATTGAAATGTTTCGAACCCTATTACCGGAAGAGGGTATCTTCAGAGATCGATTCCGGAAGATTGAGTGGAGCGATTCGCATCGCCGTCCATGGGGGCATGCTCGACCTCAACGGAGGGCTGGAACTGGTCGGGCTGAAGTTTAGACGGAAGGAAGGGACTTTTTTCTACATCCCCACGAAGACCCTCCAAGACCGCTTGGAGGCGAAAGGGGGCCGCCTCGCCCTTCCCTTTAAATTGCGTGCCGATCTGAAGGATCCCCAGCTCCATCTTCAAACCCTTCTCCTCTGGCAGATTGGGCTTGCCCTGGCCGAGGCCCTTGGATTTCCGGTGAAAAAGATGGAGGGGGTTGACCTCCCTCGAATCAATTGATATATATGGCGCAACTTCAATCCCATGGAGAAGGAGATGAGATCGACGGACAGAAGGGTCGTCATCACGGGGATAGGGCCAGTGACACCAGTGGGGATCGGAAAGGAGGCCTATTGGGAGAGCCTCATCCAGGGGAGATCCGCGTTTAAGCGGATCGAGTTTCCCGGATATGACATGAGTCAATATCGGTGCCGGATCGGGGCCCCGATCGAAGGGTTCGATCTAAGCCATTTCGTGACCCAAACGAAACACGCCAAGTATTTTGGGAAGACCACCCAGTATGCGATCGCGGCCACCAAACTTGCCCTCGAAGATGCGGGCATCGAGATCGAGAGAAACGAAGGTGAGGGGAAGACCTCCGGGGATTCGAGGAACGAGTATCGGTTGAGAGGGATCGACCCCTTCAGGGTGGGCGTCATCCTCGGCGTGAGCGTCGAGTCGATGGAGCTTTTAGAAGCCTATCATAGCCGTTTTTTGAACCGAGGGGTGAGGGGCATCTCACCTTTTGCCCTTCCCAATATTTATTTGAGCGCCATCACCTCCCACGTGGCCCAGTACTTTTCCATCCGGGGCACCTCCTTTGCCCTCTCCACGGCGTGCGCCTCGGCCACCCATGCGATGGCCAACAGTTACTTCCAGATCCGCTTGGGCAGGGAAGACCTGGTGGTGACCGGCGGATCGGATGCCTGTTTGACCCCCTATGTCTTCGGAGGGTTCGATGTCCTTCGGGCGATGTCGACCCGCAACGACGAACCCCAGAAGGCCTGTCGGCCTTTCGACAAGGAGAGGGATGGATTTGTGATGGCCGAGGGAGCCGGGGTCCTGATCTTCGAAGAGCTCGAACATGCCCGTCAGCGTGGGGCTCGAATCTATGCCGAGGTCGTGGGCGTCGGGATGACCGCGGATGCCTACCACCTCACAGAGCCCGCTCCGGATGGGAGAGCCTTGGGAAGGGCCATTCGAGAGGCCCTCGACATGGCCGGCATCCGTCCGGAAGAGGTCGATTACATCAACCCCCACGGGACCTCGACGCCGCTCAACGATAAGGTGGAGACCAAGGTGATCAAGGACGTGTTCGGCGAGAAGGCCTATGGGATTCCCATCAGTTCCACGAAATCGATCACGGGCCATCTCCTGGGAGCGGCCGGAGGGGTGGAGGCGATCGCCGTGGTTATGAGCATCGAGAGGGGGATGATCCATCCCACCCTCAATCTGGATGTCCCGGATCCGGAGTGCGATCTCGATTATGTGCCTCACCACCCTCGCCGAAAAGAGGTGAGGGTCGGACTCTCGATTTCAGCGGGCTTTGGAGGGGTCAACAGCACCCTCCTGCTCAAAAAGATCGAGATTCCTTCTCTATGAATCTCCTCGCCCTGGCCCGCCCGGACGGGTTGACACCCCGTCGGGAAAACGTATAATATTTTTAAGCCGAAACAAAGGGAAATCGATGAATCCTCCTCTCGACCAGGAGTTGATCCGTTCGATCCTCTCCGAACTTCAGGCCAAGGGGTGCCGCCTCTCCCCGGAAGAAGCGACGGGGGTCGTCGATCTCATCAAGGAGAGGATCCTCTTCCACTACGTAGACCAGGTCATCCATCAAGCGGATACGATCCTCGAAATCAACCCCTCCCTTTCCGAGCGGGAGATCCTTCAGACCCTTGCCCGGAATGTGGTCGAATTCCTCGGCGCCGAGGCCGCAACCATCCGGATCTACAACCCGAGCAAGAAAGAGATGGTCTCCTTCGGTTCTTATCCGGCAGAAGGGGACGACCGGGAGGTGGTGATCCCCTTCGATGATACGATCGCAGGGGAGGTCGTCCGGAGCAAGAAGAGCTACTTCGTGCCCAGCATCGCCAAAGAGGAGAAGTACAAGGGAAAGGAGAAGGTGGAGAAGAAAGGGATCCACTCGATGCTCGCCGTTCCCATCTCCATTCCCCGCTTCTCCTTGAAGGACGTGGACACGGAGGGATGTATCCAGATCTATTTCAAGGAAGAGGGGAAGGTCTTCACCCCTTTGGAGACGAGAATCGCCGAGACCCTGGCCAAACGGGTGAGCTACGTGATCGCCCGGAAGCGGATCATGGATCTCCAGAAGATGAGCACGACGAAGGACCGGATCGTGGAGCAGATCTTCCTCAAACTGGGCAAACGGGGCGGGGTGAAGATGAAGGAGGTCTTCAATCTGGTCATTCCCGAGTTGGCCGACTTCATGAGGATTCAGCGCTGCTCTCTCTTTTCGGTCATGGAGGATCGGACCCAGGTGGTGCTGGAGGCCGGATTCCCCGAGGCCCAACACGGGATCGGGAAGGTCTTTTCGGTGAAGGAATCGCCCTATATCCGCACCATTGTGGAGCAGACCGGTCCCTTCGGCGATTTTGAGTACGAAAAGATTCATCCCAACTATCTCCACATCCTCCATCCCCAGAAGAGCTCGCTGCTTCCCCCGGATTTGAAACGCTTTCTCGAAAGCCAACAAATCCATTCTGTCCTCTACATTCCCCTGCGGGTCGATGGGAAGGTCGAATATTTTCTCGCCTTCGATGCCCAGGCCCAGCACCCGGGCTTCACAGAAGAAGAGATCGAGATCTTCGCCCTCTTTGGAAAGGAGCTGATGAAAGGCCTCCGGCTGGAGAAGATGGACGATATCCTCCACGATTTCAAGAATCCCGCCATCGCCCTGGCGGGGTTCGCCAAAAGGATCCAGAAGATCCTGGCCGACGGTGATTACCCCGCGAAGAAGGAGAAGGTGGACCAGGCCCTCGAGATCGTGCTGAAAGAGAGTTCAAGGATTCAGGAGCTGGCCCTGACCCTCCACGGTGAAGGAAGGGAGGAGGTGGTCGACCTCTCGGAAAGGTTGGAGCGGAGGGCCCTGATCAACGAAGAGGCCATCGCGGAACTGAAGAAGGGCAATGTCCGATTCCCGGAAAGATCCCTGACGACCCCCTTGTGGATCCGGTGCTATCCCCTTCACCTGGAAAGGGTCCTCGACAATCTCCTCAACAATGCCTCCAACGCCATCCCTGAGGAAGGCGGGGAACTTTCGATTCGGTCCTATCGAGAGGGCGATTGGGCCGTGGCGGAGATTTCGAATACCGGTCAGATCTCCGAGGAGGATCGAGACCGATTGCTCATGGGGGAGGGCAGGGGAAGGGGCCTCCACATCACCACACGCCTCGTCAAAAAGATGGGAGGGAAGATGGAGATGGAGACCGGTGCTGGCCGGACGACCTTTCGCGTCAAATTTCCCTTGGCGAGGCAGCCCTCGATCGGATCGGACTGACCCTTTCTGACTCCCAGGGGAGGAACGGGGATGGCGTTGGCTGGGGGGGGAGAGATGGAGCAATTTCATTGTCCGCTCTGCGGCCGGTCCTATCCGGTCGATTCCACCCGCTGGCGATGCGACTGTGGCTCACCCCTTGACCTCCGGTTCTCGCCTCGATTTCCCGAAAAAAAGATCGTTCATAGAGGGGCCACCCTCTGGAGGTATCGGGAGGCGCTTCCCATCCTGGAGGACCGATCGATTCTCTCCTTCGGGGAGGGGTTCACCCCCCTGGAGGAGATGGAGTTTCACGGCCAAAGGGTCTGGGTAAAGATCGACTATCTCTTTCCGACGGGCTCTTACAAAGATCGAGGGGCCACCGTGCTTCTCAGCAAGGTGAACGAGCTGGGGGTCCGGCGGGTCGTGGAAGATTCTTCGGGAAATGCGGGTTCCTCCATCGCTGCCTATAGCGCAAAGGCCGGGATCGAGTGTCACATCTACACCCCCCGGACGACCTCGGAAGGAAAGTTAAGCCAGATCCGGATGTATGGAGCCAGGTTACACAGGATCGAGGGGTCGAGGGAGGAGACGGCGCGCATGGCCATGGCGGTGGCCAAGAGGATCTACTATGCCAGCCACTGCTGGAACCCCTATTTCCTCCATGGAACGAAGACCTTTGCCTTCGAGGTTTGGGAACAGATGGGATGGCGATCGCCCGACACGCTCGTCCTTCCCGTTGGCCACGGGACGCTCCTGTTGGGGGCCTACATCGGGTTTAAGGAGCTGAAAGAGGCGGGGAGGGTGAAAGGGCTTCCCAAGTTGGTGGGCATTCAGGCCGAAGCCTGCTCACCCCTTTATCAGGCCTATGTAAGGGGGCTTGAAGGGATCCCCGAGATTGTAAAGGGAGAGACCCTTGCCGAAGGAATCGCCATCGCCGAACCTGTGAGGGCGCGACAGATTTTGGAGGTCCTGCGGGAGACCGGCGGAGAGATCCTGACGGTGACCGAGACCGAGATCCTACGGGCCTGGAAAGAGATGGGGCGAAGAGGCCATTTCATCGAGCCCACCTCCGCGGCTACCATCGCCGGCCTAAAAAGATATTTAAGGAAGAGAGGGAAGAACGAGCGAATCGTCTCGAGCCTCACGGGCACGGGGTTGAAAGCGGTCGATACGCTCCGGAAGTTTCGGCTCTGAGGATCACGGCAAGGCCTCGAAACAGGCCCATCCCTTCCCTTGACAGCCCCCCCTTCAATGGTTAAATTATCGGCACCTGTGTCCCCTTTTCAAATCGACCGAGTCCATTGTGAGGAGGGAAGTCTATGGGTCGTAGGGTCCGATATGTGAGCCAATCGCTGTTCATCCTTGCCTTGGCCGCCCTTTTCCTATCCGGGGGATTTCTTATGGCCTCTGAGGAGAAGGAGAAGAAGGATACGAGGCCGGAGCGGGGGATTGCGGTCTACCCGGAGTATTCGACGGTCTCGGTGGGCAGGGGTGAGACGGTTCGGATGGATTTGACCTTGGAGAACAAGGGCCGAAACGACGAGACGATCGATGTGAGGATCTCTTCGGTCCCGAAAGGTTGGCGGGCCACGATGAAGGGAGGCGGATTCCATGTCTCCGGAATGTACGTCGCCAACGGGAAGTCGCGAAACCTGACCCTGACCTTGGAGCCTGACAAGACCGTGGGGCCTGGGTCGTACACTTTCCAGTTTGATGCCCAGACCTCGGACGGGAAGTTCACCTCCTCGCATAAATTGACGGTCAATGTGTTGGAAAGGGTCCCCGGGGCAGAGGAGCTTCAGATCACGACCTCTTATCCGGTCTTGCGAGGGCAGCCGGACGCCCTGTTCGAGTTTTCCCTCGAGGTGACGAACAAGAGCGACAGCGATCGGACGGTCAACCTTTCCGCCATCGGTCCCGAGAAGTGGGAGATCAATTTCAAGCCCTCCTGGGAGACCAAGCAGATTTCGAGCCTCGTGATGAAGGGGGGACAGAGCCAGACGGTGAAGGTGGAGGTTTCCCCTCAGCGGGATTCGAAGGCCGGGGAGTATCCGATCCTGGTCAGGGTGAGCGCGGGGGAGCAGAAGGCCGAGGCGAGGTTGATGGTCGTCCTGACGGGGACTTACAAACTGGATGCAGGCACGCCCACGGGGATCCTTTCGCTCGAGACGATGGTGGGCAAGCCCGCGACGGTCTCCCTCTTTGTAAAGAATACGGGATCGGCCATCAATCGAAATATCAGCTTCTCCTCCTTCAAACCCGAAAACTGGGAGGTGAAGTTCAATCCCGAAAAGATCGAGGCCTTGGAGCCGAATCAGTTGAAGCAGGTGGAGGTGACGATCACCCCAGCCAAAGAGGCCCTGGTGGGCGATTATTCGGTGGGGTTGATGGTGGATGGCGAGAGGGGAAGTAGCAAGACCGTGGAGCTTCGGACGACGGTGAGGGCCTCGACGACCTGGGGGTGGGTCGGCATCGGCATCATCGTCTTTGTGATCGCGGGGTTGTGTGCCCTGTTCATCTGGTTGGGGAGGCGTTGAGGTGGAGCGACCGATTGTCGTGGAGACCGAGGACCTGACCAAGCGGTATGGGACGAAGACCGCGGTGGACCGGCTCAACCTCCGGATCGAGGAGGGAGAGATCTTCGGCTTTCTCGGTCCGAACGGGGCGGGCAAGACGACGTCGATCCTGATGTTTCTCGGTCTGACGGAGCCGACCTCCGGAAAGGTGAGGGTTTTGGGGTTCGATCCGACCCGGGAGCCCTTTAAGGTGAAGGAGCAGGTGGGCTATCTGCCGGAGAACGTCGGTTTTTACGATGACATGGACGCGAGGCAGAACCTTCGCTACATTGCGAGGTTGAACCGCATCCCAGAGGAGGTGGCCGAGAAGCGGATCGACTATTGGTTGGAGGTGGTTGGGCTCTCCGGAGAGGCGTCGAAGAAGGTGGGCGCCTATTCGAAGGGGATGAGGCAGCGTCTGGGCATCGCCGAGGTCTTGATCAAGGAGCCGAGATTGGTCTTTCTCGATGAGCCCACGATCGGGCTGGATCCGGACGGGACGAACCGGATGCTCGACCTGATCCAATCCCTGAGCCGGCAGAAGAGGATCACGATCTTTCTCTCCTCCCATCTGCTCGATCAGGTCCAGAGGATCTGCGACCGGGTGGGGATCATGATCAAGGGGAGCCTGGTGGCGATGGGACCGATCGAGGAGCTGGCCAAAAGGAAGTTGGGGCTCGATCAGCAGGATTATACGCTGGAAGAGATCTACATGAAGTACTTCAGGGAGGCTTGATTTGCACGGCGTATTGACCATCTTCAGGAAGGAGCTCGGGGACCATTTCAACAGTTTGAGATTCATCCTCATCACCGGGCTGATCGTGATGGTGGGCGTCATCGTCACCTCCATGGTGGGGATGGCCATACAGGAGGAGTTGAAGGGGATGGCCAAGCCGACGCTCCTCTTCTTGCTCCTTTTCACCTCCACCGGGAAGCTCTTCTCCTTCGTCCAGTTCATCGGGTTTTTCGGCCCCCTTTTGGGCATCTTTTTGGGATTCGACTCGATCAACCGGGAGCGGGTTTCGAGAACCCTCTCGAAACTGGTCTCCCAGCCCATCTACCGCGATTCGATCATCAACGCCAAGTTTCTCGCCGGGGTCGTGGTCATCGCCGTCGTCCTTTTGGCCACGGTGTTGCTCATCTCTGGGTTAGGCATCCGATTGATCGGGGTGATCCCCGGGGTGGAAGAGGTCTCTCGATTAGGCCTCTATGTGCTGGTGAGCCTTCTTTATATCTCCTTCTGGCTGGGGATCTCGATCCTCTTTTCGGTCCTCTTCCGCAGCACGGCCACCTCGGCCCTGGCCGCGCTGGCCCTCTGGATCTTCTTCTCCTTCTTCGTGGGTCTGGGGGCGGGTGTCCTGGCCGATGCGGTGGCTCCGGTGAAACAGACCGCCTCCGGCGTGGACGCCGAGGTTTTGCTCCGCCACGAAAAGATCCAGCGCTACATCTCCATGTTCTCTCCCATGACCCTCTATAGCGAGGCCACCGTCACCCTGTTGGATCCGATGCGAAAGACGACCAGGGCCCTGATTCTGATGGGCCCCCTGGAAAGGCTCTCGATGAGCCGCTTTCAGAACCCCTTGCCCCTGCTCGAAAGCATTCTCATCGTCATCCCCCACCTCATCTCCATCGTGGCGATCACCTTTCTCTGCTTCGGCATCTGCTACTACGCCTTCATGAGACAGGAGATCCGAACGGTCTAATCTCGATCGAAGGTGGATTGATGGGGAACGGGGGGCGAAACAGGAAGCCATGACATCGTCCGATCCCCATCCCTCCCCGAGCCTCTTTCCCCCTGTCAAGAAACGGGAGATCTTCGGCTGGGCCATGTACGACTTCGGCAACTCGGCCTTTGCCACCACCATCCTCTCGGTCATCTTCAACCACTATTTTGCGACCGTGGTGGCAGGCGGGGAGAAGGGGGTAGACCTCTTGGGATTTCGTCTCCACGGGGCCTCGTTCTTCACCTTCTCCGTCTCCCTCAGCATGCTCATTTCGGCCATCCTCGCCCCTTTCTTAGGAGCGGTGGCCGATACCTCGGCCTCGAAGAAGCGTTTTCTTATGGTCTTCTGTTATCTCGGCGTCCTCTTCACCGGCCTTCTCTTTTTTGTGGGGGAGGGAGATCACTGGAAGGGGGCCATCTTCTTCATCCTCGCCAACCTCGGATTTGCCGGGGGCAATGTCTACTACAATGCCTTTCTCCCCGAGATTTCGACCGACCGCAATATCGGAAGGATCTCCGGGCTCGGTTGGGCCCTGGGATATATCGGTGGGGGAGCACTTCTGGCGCTCAACCTCATGATGCTTCAATATCCGGAGACGATTGGTTTCCCCAAAGGCACCTTTACGGTTCAGGACTGTTTCCTCTCGGTCGCCCTCTGGTGGTTTGTCTTCTCTCTGCCCCTCTTTCTCCTCCTCCGGGAGAGGGCCGAGAAGACCCCCCTCGATCCCGGGAAGAACTATTTCACCCTGGGATACCTTCGTCTCCGGCATACCTTTAAGAGGATCCGGACCTTCAGGGAGCTGACGAAATTTCTGGCCGCCTTCTTGATCTACAACGAAGGAATCGAAACGGTGATCGTGATGGCGTCGATCTTTGGGGCAGAGGTGATCCGGATGGAGACCGGAGAGATCATCCTCTTCTTTCTCCTGGTCCAGGGCATCGCCTTCCTCGGATCTCTCTTGTTCGGATTCTTGGCCGATGCCCTCGGCAACAAGAGGACGATCATGATCTCCTTGGCCATCTGGTCCTTGATCGTGGTCTGGGCGTTCCAACTGGGGATCTTCTGGGACCCAAAGACCGAATACTGGATTCTTGGGATCCTCACCGGGATCGTTTTAGGTGGAAGTCAGGCCTCCTCACGGTCCCTACAAGGACTATTCACTCCGGATGCCAACAGCGCAGAATTCTATGGATTTTTTGCTGTATCCGGGAAATTCGCCTCGGTCTTCGGACCCCTGATCTATGGGATATTGATCGCCCTGACCGGAGACGTTCAGTCCGGGATCCTCTCGGTGCTCGCCTTCTTCGTGGCAGGGGGGATCCTCCTCTGGCAGGTGGACGAGAAGAAGGGGATGGAAGAGAGAGAACACCCTATCCTTTGATCGTGGGCGACCTCCCCCATCCTCACCACTCAACCCAACCCCGTTTTCCCTCCCCCCTGGATCAATGAGGGTGGGCGAATCTCCTGGCCTGGGTTTCCGATTCGGGTTTGATTTCACCCCGGATCCCGATCTTTACCTTTTTCAACGGGATCTCTTTTCCAGAGGCCAGGATGGCATCCTCCGTGGCCTTGACCAGGCCGAAACAGCACGGGACCTCCATAAAGGGAACGGTCACGCTTTTGATCCGGTTCGCCTTGAAGATGGCGGTCAGCTTTTCCCGGTAAAACTGGATATCGTCCAGTTTTGGACACCCCACCACCACCGCCTTCCCCTTGAGAAAATCATTGTGAAAATCGGGGTAGGCAAAGGGAACGCAGTCGGCAGCGACGAGGAGTTCGGCCTCCTGAAAGTAGGGGGCATCGACCGGAACCAGTTTCAATTGAACCGGCCACTGGGAGAGCTGCGAGACCGAGGGAGACCTGGCCTCCGATTCGGCGCTCCGGGGAGGGGCCTGAAATTGAAGAACCCTTGAAGAGGGACACCCTGAAAATTCAGGTTGGGGGTGGGGTCCTGGGGAAACCTCCTTGTGTCGATGGAGGTGGTCCTCCACGGCCTTCTCATCGAACTCCTCGGCCTCTCGTTCGATGATCCGGATGGCATCCTCAGGGCAATGGCCGAGGCATGCGCCCAGACCATCGCAGAACTTGTCGGAGAGAAGCCTCGCCTTCCCATCGACGATCTGAAGGGCCCCTTCGGCACAGTTGGGGATACAGAGACCGCACCCCGTGCATTTTTCTTCATCGATTTGGACAATTTTGCGGATCGCCATGGTTCAGTCCTCCTTTGGATATCGTTTTACTTTAAGGATAAGAGAGGTTAAGACCTTCTGCCTTGATTTAGGTCAAAAGGCCAAACCTTGGAGCGGAAGGAAAGAGGGGAAGAAGCGGATCGGAGGAGGGCTATAGGTTGCTCTGTTTTTCGGCGAAATCGCCCACGATGGGCAGTTTATATTTTTCTCCCTGGAAGGCTTTGAACATCAAGAAGAGCCAGAGGAGGAGCGTCAGAATCGAAAGTAGGAGGGACAAAATCCACCCGATGAAGGGGATCACGCTGAGGATGATCATCGCGACGAAAAGGGGAAGAAAGACCGCCAGGGATTGGGCCGCATGGAACCTTACGAACCTGCTTTCTCGCTCGAGGGCTAAAAAGAGGATTCCCGTCACCCACCCCAAGACATAGCTGAGCAAGGCCTCGATGTTCTCGTCGATTCCAAGGGATGTTTTCTTCGGTTGAGGCTCCATCATTACCCTCCTTGTGGCGTTCTATTTACCAAATCCTCGGTCACCCGTCAAGTGAAAAAAAATTTTTTTTATGCTAAGGATGAGCAGGATTTCGATCATGGGGGAGAAGAGAGGGTGTCCTGGCAGGCCTTCACGGCCGTGGTGATTTGGGGGTTCTCGTTCATTGCCACGAAGGTGGCCTTGAGGGAGCTCCATCCCTTCACTCTCTTGACGCTTCGTTACGGGATCGGCGCTCTGGTCCTCCTCGGGGTTCAATTAAGCCGGGATAGGGACTTTTTGAAGCGATATGCCCGGCGGGACTGGGGTCATCTCTTCCTCCTCGCCGCCACGGGCGTTTCAGGCCTCGGCCTGCTTCAGGCCTACGGGCTTCTCCATACGACGGCGATGCATACCGGGTGGATCATCGCCATCAATCCCATTCTGATCCTGATCCTGGCCCGTTTCTTCCTCGGTGAAGGGATCACCTTCCGCAAGGTCGTGGGGATCGTCTTGGGCTTTTTCGGAGTCTTTCTCATCATCTCCAAAGGGGTTTTTTCCCTCGACCTCCTTCGGTTCGCCTCCACATACGGCGACCTCTTGATCCTTGCCAGCGCCTTGGCCTGGAGCGGCTTCACCGTCGCAGGCAAAGGGTTTATTTCGAGGTTCCCTCCCTTGGCCACGGTAACCACGCTCATGCTCGTGGGATGCCTGCTCGTGCTTCCCCCGAGCCTTCTCAAGGGGGATTGGGGGAACCTGTTTTCCCTTTCAGGGACGACCTGGGCGGGCCTCCTCTTTTTAGGCATCTTCTGTTCGGGATTGGGCTATCTCCTCTGGTATGCCGCCCTTGAGAAGAAGGACTCGGGCGCGGTCGGTATGTATCTCTATTTGGAACCTTTTGCCACCCTCATCGGGGCCTCTCTCTATCTGGCCGAGCCCCTGGAATGGATGACCTTGGCCGGGGGGACCCTGGTTCTGGGGGGAGTGGCCCTGGCCACAGGGACTCGAGATCGGACAAGGAAGGATTAAATCCTCCGGATGAAGGACAAAGGAATCCGATCTTTCAACACCCTGAAAGAAGACCTTTTCAAGAACCGGTGGCCCATCCTGATCGGCCTTTTCGCCCTGATCGTCGTCGATCTCCTACAGCTCCTCATCCCGAGGGTCGTAAAATGGGCCATCGACGATCTTGCCTCAGGCCAGGGGGATTCATCCCGGTTGCTCCTTTACGGCGGGCAGATCCTGGTTCTGGCCCTCGGCATCGGGGGGTTCCGTTATCTCTGGCGCTATCTTCTCCTGGGCGCTTCGCGTCGGGTCGAGATGGCCTTGAGGGAACGATTTTTCAGCCATCTCCAGACGCTCTCTCCCTCCTACTTCTCCAGGACGAAGATCGGGGACCTGATGGCCCACGCCCTTAACGACATCGAGGCGGTCCGGATGGCGATGGCCCTGGGTCTCGTCTTTCTGGTCGACACGATCGTCCTGGGCATCCTCTCCCTCTTCTTCATGGTCTACATCCATCCCCTGCTGACTTTCTATGCCGTCTTGCCCATGCCCTTGATCGCTGCCGTCGCCCTCTTCTTCAGCCGCACCATCCATCGACGCTACGAGGTGCTCCAGCGAGCCTTCTCTCAACTCACTGAGACGGTAAGGGAGGCGATCGCGGGGATCCGGGTGATCCGGGCCTATGTCCTGGAGGAGGTCGAAAGAGAGAAGCTCTCCCAGGTGGGCATGGATTATATCCAGAAGAACGTCTCCCTCACCCGGACCTGGGGGATCTTCTTTCCCCTCCTCCTCTTCCTTTCCAATCTCTCCCTGGCCCTGGTTCTCTATTTAGGAGGGAGGTTGACGATCCTCTTCTCCATTTCAGCCGGGGATTTCGTCGCCTTCATGAGCTACCTTGGGATGCTCAGCTGGCCCATGATGGCCATCGGGTGGGCGATCAACATGATTCAGCGGGGAGCGGCCTCGATGGGCCGGATCAACCGAATCCTCGCTGAGACCCCGGAGATCTCCGATGCCCCCCAGGCCACCTTCTTAGGCCCCTTGAGGGGAGGGATCGAGGTCAGGGGCCTCACCGTCTCGCCGAAAAACGGTGGGCCCCCGATCCTCGAGGATGTCCATCTCAACCTCCGTCCGGGGGAGAAGGTGGCGATCGTCGGAAGGACGGGATCGGGCAAGACCGTTCTCTGTCAGCTTCTGGTGAGGATGTTGGAGTCGCCGGAGGGGACGATCTTCTACGACGGGCATGAGATTCATCAGATTCCCCTGAAGGTTCTGCGGTCATCGATCGGCTATGTCCCTCAAGAGACCTTCCTCTTCTCCGACACGGTCCGGGAGAACATCGCCTTCGGCAGACCCGAGGCCACGTTGAAGGAGATCGAAGAGGCTGCCCGTTTGGCCCAGATCCATGACGAGATCAAAGAATTTCCCGCAGGTCTCGACACCGTGATTGGAGAGAAAGGGATCACCCTTTCGGGAGGGCAGAGGCAGCGGATCGCCATCGCCAGGGCGGTCCTGATGAATGCCCCCATCTTCATCCTCGACGATGCCCTCTCTTCCGTGGACCTCCAGACCGAGGAGAAGATCCTTGAAGGCCTGGAGACCTTTCTCAAAGGGAGGACGACCCTCCTCATCACCCATCGGATTGCGCCCCTTCGAAAAGCGGACCGAATCATCGTCCTGGAGAAAGGGAGGGTGGCCGAGATGGGAGATCACGTGACGCTCCTCTCCCGAGGGGGGCTTTACGCGAAACTCTATTGGGAGAGGACGATGGAAGAGGAGATGGAGAGGGATCGATGAAGGATCTCGTGGCCGGGATGGGGTTCATTTTCTCTTTTCGACTCCGAAGCTCATAGACGGAGGTCCCATGTACACCGATTTTGGCTATATGGAGGAGGGCAAGCTCGGAAGGCCTTACGACTGGAGGCTTTTGGCCAGGCTTTGGACCTTTCTCAGACGTTACTGGGGATTGATGGGGTTTTCCCTCCTCATCGTCTTGGTGATGGCAGGCCTCGATCTCCTCGTGCCTTACCTTACCAAGGAGGCCATCGATCGATACATCCTTCCCCATGCGAGGGTGGCCGACCTTCGAGGGGTGGATCGGGCAGAGAGGGAGCGCTTTCTTAAACGGTTTGGAGAGGTTCTCATCCCGATGAAAGAAGAGGAAAGGTTTCTCCTTCCTTCCGAGGTCTTGAGATCGATGGACCGGAAAGAGGCCTCCCGCTATCAGAAGGCTGGCCTCCTTTCTGAGGGTCGCTACTACCTCTTCATCCCTCAAGGGGAGGAGGAGGCCATCATTGGAAAATATCCCGAAATCTTCAGCCGAACAGGGCCCTATGTTTACCTCCCTCTGGAGCGGGCAAGGGAGTTGGCGTGGCCCGATCGGATCGTCCTGAGGGGAAGGGATATCGCGGGCGTGTTCCACCTCGCCCTACTCACGGTTCTGGTCCTGGCCATCCACTTCGGCCTCAATTTCCTTCAGGTCTATACCATCGAGTTGGCGGGTCAGAGGATGATGCATGACCTCCGGATGAGGGTCTTTACCCACCTTCAGGAGTTACCCCTCTCCTTCTTCGATCGGAATCCTGTCGGAAGGCTGGTGACCCGCCTCACCAATGACGTTCAAAACGTTCATGAAATGTTCACCTCGGTGTTCGTCAATCTGTTCCGGGATGTCATCCTCCTTTTCGGGATCATGATCCTGCTCCTCTACCTCGATCGGGGTTTGGCCCTGGTCTCCTTTGCGGTCCTCCCCCTGATCTTCCTCACCACCCTCCTCTTCAGCCGGCTGGCGCGTGAGGCCTTCCGGGAGATCCGCTTCAAGGTGGCCCAGATGAACAGTTTTCTGCAGGAGCATCTGGCCGGGATCGCAGTCGTCCAGCACTTCCGACGGGAGGAGGAGGATCGGAGGCGGTTCGGAAAGATCAACGAGGCCCACTACCTGGCCAACATGAGGCAGATCACCCTCTATGCCTTCTTTGTGCCATTGATCGAAATCCTCAGCACAGGGGCCACCGGCCTCCTCATCTGGTATGGCGGGGGCAAGGTGATCCAGGAGGCCCTGAGCCTGGGCGTCCTGGTGGCCTTCCTCTCTTATATCCGGATGTTCTTCCAGCCCATCCGGGACCTCTCCGAAAAGTATAATATCATGCAGTCTGCCATGGCCTCTCTCGAGCGGATCTTCGGGTTGCTCGACGAGAAGGGAGGGCCTTCCCTGGTGCGGTCGCCCATCCGAAGGAAGGTGTTGGGGCAGATCGAGTTTCAAGAGGTCTCCTTCTCTTATAACGGGAAGGATCGGGTTCTCCACCAGGTCTCTTTCGCCGTCAAGCCTGGCGAGACGGTCGCCATCGTCGGCGCCACCGGTTCCGGAAAGACCACCCTCTTCTCCCTGTTAGAGCGATTTTACGAGCCGGAAGAGGGGAGGATCCTTCTGGACGGGATCGACCTCCGAGAATGGGATCTCCGTGATCTTCGGTCCCAGTTTGGCCTCGTGATGCAGGACACCTTTCTTTTCGCCGGCGAGATCGAAGAGAATATCACAATGGGGAAGGTTTGGGCCGATCGAGATCAGGTGAGGGAGGTGGCCCGCCTCGTCAATGCCCATTCCTTCATCGAGCGCCTCCCGCAGGGATATCGGACGCGGGTGGGCGAGGGGGGGGAGGTCCTTTCGTCGGGCCAGAGACAGCTCCTGGCCTTCGCCAGGGCGCTCTACGTCGACCCCAGGGTCCTGCTCCTCGATGAAGCGACCTCCCATGTCGATCCGGAGACGGAACGACTGATCCAAGACGGATTGGTCCGGTTACTCCGGGGGAGGACCGCCCTCATCATCGCGCACCGGCTCTCCACCATCCAACACGCCGACCGGATCGTCGTCCTCCACAAAGGGAAGGTGAGAGAAATCGGTACCCACGCAGAATTGATCGCCCAAAAAGGGTATTATTTCCGCCTCTACCAGGTCCAGTTTGGCATAAGGGGTCTCCCATCGGTCTCTCTCGATCTTGAGGCCAGCCCCGGTTGACAAAAGAAATTGGCGTATCCTATAAAGAATACGAGATGAAAAAGGAGCAAGAGAAGGGGCCGGGTCAAGAGAAGGAGGCGAAGGGCAGAGAGATCGATTTGAACCTCCTCTTCCCCGGGAGGGATTACGATCTGAATCGTCTCTTCCCCGATGAGGGGATGAGGAGACTCCTGGTCGAGCTTAAGAGGAACCGGAGGGAGATCGATCGGTTCATCAAAGGGCTCCGGCTGGAGGAGGAATAGATGAGGTGTCCCCACTGCCAGGGATCCCTTCCCCACCTTCATTGCGAGGCCTGTGGAGGGGACATCCCTGAGAGGAGCCGATTCTGCTGCTGGTGTGGGAGACCGGTGACGGAAGCGGTCGATGAGGAGGGCCCGCAAGAGAGGGTTTTGTGCAGCGATGGAACCTGCATCGGCATCATCAACGAGGACGGAATCTGCAACATCTGCGGAAAGCCCTTATCGACCCCTGGAGAGGGGCCTTAACATCACCCCCCGGCGTTTGACAGGGTGAGGATGAGTGATTATGTTTTTTTTAAGGCGTCCAAGCCTTCGGTATTTGAACCAAGCGGGAGGAAAGGATGATCTTTTTGCCTAAAAGCGGGGCGGACAAAGAGGAGAAAGGGAAGGAGGAACGGATTAATGTCCCTTCAGAGCTCCCCATCCTTCCCCTCCGGGGGACCGTTCTCTATCCCGACCTGATCCTGCCCATCATGGTGGGTCGAAAGCGATCGATCAAGTTGATCGACGATGCCATGGACTCCAACCGGATCATCGGCATCGTCACCCAGAAGCGGTCCGAGATCGAGGATCCGAAGGAGAACGATCTCTACTCGGTCGGCGTGGCCGCCCTGATTTTGAGGATGATCCGAGAATTGGACGGAAGTCAGCGGGTGATCGTCCAGGGGATCTCCAGGGTCAGGGTGAAGGAATACACCCAGCGCGACCCCTACTACAAAGCCCGGATCGAGGTGCTCGAGGAGTCCTACGCGCCCAGCGTGGAGATCGAGGCCTTGATGATGAATCTGAAGAACCTCTTTCAGAGGGCCGTTGAGTTGGCTCCCTATTTAACGGCCGAGCTCGGCGCGATGGTGAATAATATCAAATCCCCTCCCATCCTTGCCGATCTGATCGCCTCCAATCTCAACGTCTCCACCCACGAGAAACAGGGGATCTTGGAGACGGTCGACGTCCGAGAGCGGTTGGCCAAGGTCCACCTCATCCTGAACAAAGAGGTCCAGGTGCTGGAGTTGGGGAACAAGATCCAATCCCAGGTGAAGGAGGATATGGATCGGACCCAGAGGGAGTATTATCTCCGCGAGCAATTGAAGGCGATCAAGAAGGAGCTGGGCGAGCTCGATGATCATACCAGCGAGATCAAGGAGCTGAGGGAGAAGATCAAGAAGGCCAAGATGCCGCCCGAGGTCGTGGCCGCGGCGGAGAAGGAGCTGGACCGTCTCTCGAAGATTCCACCGGCCTCGGCCGAGTATACGGTCTCGCGAACCTATCTCGACTGGCTGGTCGAACTCCCCTGGTCCGTTTCGACCGAGGACAACCTCGATATCCAGAATGCCCAGCGGACGCTCGATGAGGACCATTATGATCTCGAAAAGGTGAAGAAGAGGATCCTCGAATACCTGGCCGTCCGAAAACTGAAGGCCGACATGAAAGGGCCGATCCTCTGTTTTGTCGGTCCTCCGGGCGTTGGGAAGACCTCCCTTGGGAGGTCGATCGCCAGGGCAATGGGGAGGAAGTTCATCCGGATCTCCCTTGGGGGGGTGAGGGACGAGGCGGAGATCCGGGGCCACCGCCGAACCTATGTCGGCGCCCTGCCCGGCCGGATCATCCAGGGGATCAAAAAGGCCGGTTCCAACAACCCGGTTTTCATGCTTGACGAGGTGGACAAGATCGGGATGGACTTCCGGGGAGATCCCTCCTCCGCCCTTCTCGAGGTCCTCGACCCCGAACAGAACTACTCCTTCTCCGACCATTACATCGACCTGCCCTTCGATCTCTCCAAGGTGATGTTCATCACCACGGCCAACGTCCTCGATACGATCCCCCCGCCGCTGAGGGATCGCATGGAGACGTTGGAGCTTCCCGGCTACAGCGAAGAGCAGAAGATGATGATCGCCAAGCAATTCCTCATCCCGAAGCAGATCACCGAACACGGGTTGACGGCCGAACACATCGAATTTCAGGAGTCCGCCATCCAGACGATCATCAGCTCCTATACCCGGGAGGCGGGAGTGAGAAATTTGGAGCGGGAGATCGCGGCCATTTGCCGGAGCGTGGCCAAGGACGTGGCCTCGGGAAATAGCCATGAAAAGGTGGTGGTCACCCAGGAGAACCTCCACAAGTTCCTCGGCCCTGTCAAATTCTTCCCCGAAGTGGCGGAACGGACCTCCGAACCGGGAGTGGCCACGGGGCTGGCCTGGACGCCCACCGGGGGGGATATCATCTTCGTCGAGGCCACGAAGATGCGGGGGGAGAAAGGCCTGACCCTGACCGGGCAGTTGGGCGATGTGATGAAGGAATCCGCCCAGGCGGCCCTGGCCTATGTCCGGTCGAAGGCGAAGGAACTCGGGATCGAAGAAGACTTCTTCACCAAGCATGACATCCACATCCACGTGCCGGCGGGAGCTATCCCAAAGGACGGACCCTCCGCCGGGATCACGATGTTCGTCGCCCTCACCTCCCTCCTCACCAACAAACCCGTCCGCAGCGACGTGGCGATGACGGGCGAGATCACCCTAAGGGGCCTCGTCCTTCCGGTCGGGGGCATCAAGGAGAAGGTCCTTGCGGGGATGAGGGCGGGGATCAAGACGATCATCCTGCCGAAGAAGAACGAGAAGGACCTCGAAGAAATTCCCGAACATATCCGGAATCAGATGAATTTCAAGTTCATCCAGAAAATGGACGAGGCGATCGAGTTGGCCCTCAAGCAACCCGAACCGACCGAGGTCCCCAAGACCGACCATGGGGCCTTAACGGTCACGGCATGAATGGGTGAGGAATTTCCAAGACTGAGGAAGGTTAATGTCTTTCCCGTCCAGATGTCCGGGGAGACGCTGGTTTGCCTGCAAGACCCCTTCCACATCAGCGACAAAACCCTCTTCCTTCCGCCTTCCCTATTTTTCGTGGTCTCCCTCTTTGACGGTCGGCATTCCATCCTCGACATCCAAGCCGAATACCTGAGAAGGTTCGGGGAACTCCTCTATAGGGAGAAGATCGAGGAGCTCATCCATCAGCTCGACGAGACGCTCTTTCTCGAGGGCGAGCGGTTTGAACAGGTCCAGAGGCAGATCGAGCAGGCCTTCAGGGAGGCCCCGGTCCGGGAGGCGATCTTTGCCGGAAAGAGTTATGAGAGGGACCCGGGGAGGCTGAAGGCCCAGCTCTCCTCCTACTTCACCGATCCCGATGGCCCCGGCCCGCTCTCGAAGGGCGAGGAGAAGCGAAAGGTGAAGGGGGTGATCGCTCCCCATATCGATTTTCAACGGGGGGGGACCTGTTATGCCTTCGCCCATCGCGAGCTCTGGAACAGTCCCCTTCCAGATTGTTTCGTCCTCTTCGGAACGGCTCACGGGCCGATGGATCAGCCCTTTGCGCTGACCCGCAAAACCTTTCTCACCCCCCTCGGCCCTCTCGAAGTGGATCGTGAGCTGATCGAGGCCATCCAGTCCCGCTATCCCGAGGACTTGTTCCGAAACGAGGGGGCCCATCGAACGGAACACTCCATCGAATTTCAATGCGTCTTTCTCCGGTACCTCTTTCCTGAACCCACCCCCTTAAGGATCGTGCCCATCCTGAGCGGGTCGGTCCACGAGGCGATCGAGAAAGGAATCTCGCCTTGGGAACTGATGCCGGTTCGGAAATTCCTTGAGGCGTTGAGCGAGTCGGTCGCCTCCCTTAAACGCGAGGTCTGTTATCTTGCCAGCGCCGACCTGGCCCATGTGGGACCTCAATTCGGAGATCCCGAAGGGATCGGGGAGGGGGGGCTCTACCTCCTCGAAAGGGCAGACCTGGAGATGCTCGGCCAGGCGGAAAGGATGGAGGCAGAGGGTTTCTACTCTACCGTGGCGAGGGAAGGGGACCGGAGGCGGATCTGTGGGCTGCCGGCCATCTATGGGATGCTCAAAGTGATGGAGGCAGAAAAGGGAAGGCTTCTCAAATACGGGCAGGCCTATACGCCGGAGACGAAATCCGTCGTCACCTTTGCCAGCCTGGTCTTCTATGGGGGAGGGGCTTAAGGAATCCCGGATTTCGGAATCGGATCCTGCCGGATGGATTCCCTTTTCCAAGAAGGGGGTTAAGAGGGTTTGGTCCGGATCTTCTCCAGGGAGGGATAGAGCTGGGCCAGTTGGGTTTCGATCTCTGAAGGGAGATCGACCTGGAGGCTGAGGATCCTTTCGCGGATGAGGGCCAAGGCCCCCAACCTTTCGGTCACCTCTTTCGGGGTCACCCGACCCAGTCGCTTCGAAAGCTCCTTGACCTCTTCGTTGAGAAATTCGACCAGCTTGAAGACTTCTGAGAGCCTCTTTTGAGCCATCTCGCGAAGGTCCCTCCTGTCTTTGATGGACTCCCTATATCCGATCTAAGCGGGGATTTCAAGGAGCCAGGGGTCTCACGGGTTGATCACGTCCTCGGTCTCAAAGTCCCGAAGGGGGTGCGAGCCCTCCTCGAACCGTTTGATCCATCGATTGACCCGCTCTTCGCCATAAGCGGCTTTCCATTCCGCAAGGATATGTTCCACGGGGATGTCCTCGTAGATCCCTTCCAGCCTCACATATTCCATAAACTTCTGCTTCTCGAGATTGTAGGGCTGAAAGAGCGAGTCTTCTCGGCCATTGAATTCAAGAGGGACCACCTTGTGTCTCAGACAGAGCTCCCGATTGAAGGCCGGGGTGGCTTTGACCCACTTCCCCTCAAGATAGAACTCCACAAATCCGTGCGAGACGAAGAGGTCCGTCCCGAGGAAATCAAGGAGCTGTTGGGTGGCGAGGTGGTTTCGAACGGTCGCCAGACCGACCCGGGAGGGGATGCCGCAGGCCCTTCCGAGGGCGCAGAGGAGGGACGCCTTGGGCACGCAGAAGCTTCTGCCCCTTTTGAGGACAAAACTGGCCCGGTAATGCTCCGGGAGATAGAAAGGAGAATAGGGGTCGTACCGAATACCGTCCCGGACCGCCAGGTAGAGCTTGACCGCCATCTCCACCGGGTCCTTTGACGACCCGATCACCTCCTTGGCGAATCCGATGACGCTCGGGTGGTGACTGTCGATGATCGCGGTGGGGAGGAGAAAACGGAGGTTTGTCTCTCGTTCCATAACCTCAATATAAATGCTTCGACCCCTTCTTTCAACCTCTCGATTAAATCCGGCCAGGAAGGATCGCTCCGATGCCCAGTCCTATTCTGACCCATAGCGCTCCGAGGCAAGTAACTCCCAGGAGGATCAAGACCCAGTAGTCCCTTCCCTTCATCTGGAGTTCGACATAAAAGGTCCGTTTCGCCCTGGGATCGAACCCTTTCGACTCCAGGGACATCGCCAGGAGGTTGGTGTAGCGGATCGCATAAACGAAGAGGGGAACGGCTTGAGGAATGAACTTCCCGAGACGGCGGAAAAGAGGGCCAGACTCCACATCGAGCCCCCTCGAGATCTGGGCCTGGACGATGGTGGCTCCGGCGCCCACGAAGGTTGGAACGAGCCTGAAGGCAGCCGAAAGGGCAAAGGCTATCGGATAAGGAAGCCCCAACCGGATCAGGCCGTGGGCGATCTCTTCATGGCGTGTGGTGGAAAGAAAGATCAGGCCGATGATCACAAAGGTTGAAAGACGAAGGCCCATGGCGAGGCCATAGAGGAGGGCTTCGACGCTGAGGTCAACCCTTCCAAGGGTCCCAAGCGGGGTGGGACCCTTTACAAAGAAGGGCCAGAGGATTGCACTGAAGAGGAAGAGGAGGAGGAGAAGATACCGAAGGCGATAAACCTGTCCGAGCGATCCTGAGAAGAAGGCGAGCAGGATCAGGCCCAGGCTGATGGGAAGCAAAAAGAGGGGATGGTTGAAGCAGAGGCAGAGGATGGACAGTCCTGTCGCCCCGAACATTTTGGTCCGGGGGTCAAGCCGGTGAAGGGGGGTCTCTTGATCGATGTAAAGAAAGAGATTCATTGCTGCCTTTCCTCAGGGCTTTGACGACCGAGGAAATGGGGTCGCCCCATTCCCCTGGCCGAAACTCATGGAGATGGATCGAGACAGGGACCTTGGGATCGTTTTAGCTCCTCCACGATCCCCTCCACGGTGAGGGCTTGGGTCCCCAACCAGTTGCTCAAACGCGCCACGGGAGGAGGCCGAAGGGAGGCCTGTTTCAATCTGGCCTCATCCGCAAAGACCGACCGAGTCTCTCCATCCAAAAAGACGGAGCCCTCTTTCAGGACGATGGTCCGGGTCGCATACTCTGCCGCCACCCCCATCGAATGGGTAATGACGATGATGGTGTGCCCTTTCAAACGCAGCCCCCTCAACATCTCCATCATGCTCTTTTGGTGGAAGTAATCGAGGCCCGTGGTGGGTTCATCGAGGATGATCACGTCGGGACGGGTGGCCAGAACCGAGGCCACGGCCACGCGCTGTCGATCTCCTTTGGTCAGGCTGAAGGGATTCCGCTCCTCGTATCCCTGGAGCCCGACCGTTCTGAGCGCCTCGGTCACGCGTCTCTCGATGGTCCCCGGGGCCTCGCCCAGGGCCTTCAGCCCAAACCCCACCTCCTCCCGGACGGTCCTGGCGAAGATCTGATGGTCGGGGTTCTGGAAGACATAACCGACCAACCGTGCGAGGTCTCGATGACGGTAGCCGGTCGTTGGGCGGCCCCTGACCCACACCCGACCGGAGGTGGGTTTGAGGAGTCCGTTCAGGTGTTTCGCCAGGGTCGTCTTTCCCGAGCCATTCTGTCCAAGGATGGCTACGAACTCTCCCTCTTCGATGGCGAGATCGATGCCTTTCAAGGCCTCGATCGAATGGCGGGGGTAGGTGAATCTCAATCCCTCGACGATCAAGACCGGGGATCCCTTCGGCCCGGAATGGGGGCTTTGGGAGGGCTGATAAGGTTTAGGGGAGGCGAGGTTGGACCTCTCCATGCAGGCGATGGCCTCTTCGACGGTGAGAGGGGTTTCTGGCCACCCCATCCTTTTGAAGAAGTCGACCGTCGAAAGAGGCCCGATGCCGCAGGCCCTGAGCCTCTCTGGGTCTGAGAGGATCTCCTTAGGGGGTCCCTGGGCCACGAGCTCTCCCTCTCTCATCAGCCACACCTGATCGGCCAGAAGGGCGGTCTCCGGCTCATGGTCGACGACGAGGAGGATCCGATTCTGTCTGCGGAGGGTTTCGGCCAGGGAGAGGACGGCTTCCCGGCCCGCCGGGTCGAGATCCGTGGTCGGCTCGTCCATCACAAGGATCTCAGGTTCCAGGGTGAGGACCGACCCGATGGCGAGGCGCTGTTTTTGGCCACCCGAGAGGGTGGCCGGTTCTCGCCTGCGAAGATTCTCAAGACCGATGAGGGGGAGGGTTCGAGCGATGCGGGCTTCGATTTCCTTCCTGGGGAGGCAGTGATTTTCAGGGCCGAAGGCCAATTCGAGTTCCACGTTGGTGGAGAAGAGCTGGGCCTCGAAGTCCTGGAGGACCAGCCCCACGAAGCGGGACATCTCCGCAACCGATCGGGTGGCAACCTCCCTCCCTTTGACCACCACGCGACCCTGGTAATCTCCCCTGAAAAATCTTGGCACAAGACCATTAAAAGAGGCGCAGAGGGTCGACTTCCCTGCCCCACCGTGGCCCATGAGGACGATGAAGCGCCCTTCGTCGATCTCGGCGCAGATCTTAAGGAGCGAGGGGCGATGGCTCCTCTGATAGGTGAAGGAGAGGTTCTCCACGGAGATGGCAGGCCCCATAGGGTCGTTTTGGCCCTTTCTTCGGAAGAGTTACAAGAGGAGGCCCCCCAGGAGGATCGCGGCCGTAGAGATCCAGCCGATCGCCAGGGCGGGAAGGTCGGAGAGCATCCCTCCGGCGATCCCAAAGATCGAGCCGAGGGTTACCAACCAGGCGCCGAGGGGACCGGCCAGGGGAAGGCCGATCTCTTCTTCCCCCATGACCTCCGGCCAAAAGAGGCCGAGTTGATCCTTGACGACGGGGTAGACCGAGAGGAAGAGGGCCAGGCCGATCAGGCTGCCGAGGGTGTCGTTGATGGTGATGATCTTTGAGAGGACGGCATAGGGGACGAGGCCGAGGGTATCGGCAAACGTGCTGATCACGATCGCACAGGAGGCACTCGAGATATAAGCGATGAGGAGGTAACTCGTCCAGCTCCGCCAGCTCCCCTTTCTCCATTCCCGCGAGGTCTCGGCGAAGGGGACGAGGGTCGTCCAGAGGGTATAGGGAAGATAACCGAGGAGGAAGTTCCCCACAAACCCTCCGATCGAACCGGGGCCGAAGGTCCCTCCGAAGAGATCTCCGAGGAGGTTTCCAAAGGCCGTGCCCCAAGCCCCAGCCGGGCCGAAGAGCAGGCCGAAGACCATCGGAAAGATATTGGCCACCCTCACCTCCGTGAAGCCCGGGATGAGGGGGATGGCGGTCTTGAAGGCGAGGAGGGCGGCCGAATAGATGGCTGCGCAGACCGCTACCAGAAGGATCATCCGGGTGTTGTGCCACATGGTCCATGCCGCTTTCATCGGGCCTTTGCTTCCTCCTTCTTCCCGATTCCGATGGGGTAAAGGATATCAAATCGCTCTGGGAAAATCAATGCGAAATCCCTCGGGATGCGATTGAGATTCTCCTCAAGTTATGATATGAGGAGATGATGTCATCCTCGGAGGGAGGGGAGGAAGATGGGAGAGATCCTTTCCTTGCGAAGTTCGAAACGCACGGAGTTCATCGAGATCACCCGGCAAGTGGCAGAGATCGTCCAGAGGTCGGGCGTCAAGGAGGGGATTTGCTGTCTCTACGTCCCCCACACGACCGCGGCCGTCACCATCAATGAAAATGCCGATCCGAGCGTTCCAAGAGACATCCTGATGGCCCTCAACAAGATCGTCCCCTTCGAAGACCGCTACGAACATACCGAGGGGAATGCGGCAGCCCATATCAAGTCGAGCCTGATCGGTTGCTCCCAAACCCTCTTGATCGAATCAGGCCGGCTGCTGCTCGGGACCTGGCAAGGGATCTTCTTCTGTGAATTCGATGGGCCCCGCAGCCGACAGGTTCATGTCAGGGTCGTGGCCAGTGGCCCGATCGAACGACATGGCCAGGGGTGAATCTTCCGGCGCGGCGAACGATGATCCTCGAAGATCTTTGCGATCAGGTGCGGAGGGTAGTCGAGGGAGAGCCCCGGCTGATTCAGCTCCCCTCCGAAGGGAAGGTCGTCTTCGTGGGAGATACCCATGGGGACCTGGAGGCCTCCGAGAGGGTGATCGATCGTTACCTGAGGGAGCCTTACCGGATCGTCTTCTTAGGAGATTATGTCGATCGGGGAGACGACTCGGAAGGGAATATTCAATTCCTGTTCCGGATGAAACGGGACCATCCCGAGGAGATCTTTCTCCTGGCCGGCAATCACGAAGGGTTTATGACCAAACCCCTCTACCCGGCCGATTTCTGGGAATCCCTCCCGGCGAGGAAGAGGAGGCTCTATGACCAGGTCTTCTCCGCCTTGCCGCTCTGTGCGACCTCCTCCAACGGGGTGATCGCCCTCCACGGCGCCCTTCCGGATTTAAGGGTTCTGGAGGAGCTGAACCGGATCGAATGGGGGGACTCGAACTGGGACAGGATCGTCTGGGGCGATTTCGTCGAGGCCGGAGGGGATTTTCTCGGCCAGCCCTGGGGGAGGCCCCAATTCGGGGGAGACTATTTCTGCCGGCTCATGGAAAGGTACCAAAAGCGGTTGTTGATCCGTTCCCATCAACCCAACGCTCCTACCTTGATGTTTCAAGACCGCTGTATTACGATTTTTACCTCCCGCGCCTATCCCCTGGCGAGGACGATCGTGGTGGCCGACATGGAAAAGGAGATACGGGGGGCAGGCGATGTCAGGATCGAGAGGATCTGACCGCCTTAGGGTTTCTCCCTATCTCAGGGAGGCTTGAGCCTCGATCGGGGCTCGATTTGAACAGGGAGAAGGCGGAGGGTTGAGGAGGGGATTTTTGCCTTGGTACGAATCGTTTCCTTCGATATGGACGGGACGTTAGTGGATCCAGAATTTACCGATTGGGTCTGGCTTCACGGGATCCCCGAACTTTATGCCCGAAAGCATGGCCATAGCTTCTCCGAGGCCAAGGCCCTTGTGGTGGAGGAATATCGGAAGGTGGGCGAGGCTGCGGTGGAGTGGTATGACATTCAATACTGGTTCCGAAGGTTTGAGCTCGAGGAGGATTGGGAGACCTTGATGAGGCGATATGCGGACAAGATCATCGCCTATGAGGACAGCCATCCCACCTTGGAGCGCTTGAAGGGGAGGTATTCCCTCATCCTCTCCTCGAATGCTGGCAGGGAGTTCATTCAGATCGAGATGGAGGTGGCCGGCCTGAAGAACTACTTCGAACATCTCTTTTCCGCCACCTCGGACTTCGGGGTGGTGAAGAAGACCCCTCAGTTTTACCTAAGGATCTGTGAGATCCTCCAGGTCGAGCCCAACGAGATCCTCCATGTCGGCGACCACTACGAATTCGATTATCTCATCCCCCGCTCTGTGGGCATTCAGGCCTACTTTCTGGACCGCGCCGGAAAACAGGACGGAGACTCGGTCCTATCGGATTTGAGAGAACTCGAAAGAAGGCTTCCCCTCCGTTCCCCTTAACCCCCCTCCCCTCCAAAGCGAGATTGAAAGGGCAATCCCCTTTATGGTAGGATTCTGAGCGGAGCGTCAAAAGGAGGAAGAGCGGATGGCATCGAGCCCGAGGATTTTGGTGGTCGATGACGAGGCGATCGTCTGCGAAAGCTGTCAGAGGATCCTCGAAGACGAGGGGTTGGAAGTGGAGACGGCCCTGAGCGGGGCCGAGGCCTTCGCCAAGATGAGGGAGAATCCCTACGATATCGTCATCACCGACCTGAAGATGCCGGGCATCGACGGAATGGAGGTCCTCCGGACGATCAAAAGGGAGTATCCGGATACGATCGTGATCATGATCACCGGCTTTTCGACCGTGGAGACCGCGGTGGAAGCCATGAAATTGGGTGCCTTCGACTACATCCCCAAACCCTTTACCCCCGACGAGGTCTCCGTCGTGGTCAAAAAGGCGATCGAGCAGAAGAAGCTCCTGCTCGAGAATGTTTATCTCCGACAGGAACTCCAGGAAAAATACGGGTTTCATAATATCATCGGGAAAAGCAAAAAGATGCAGGAGATTTACCGGATCATCGCCAAGGTGGCTCCCACCGACAGCACGGTCCTCATCCACGGTCAGAGCGGGACGGGCAAAGAACTGATCGCCAGGGCAATCCACTATAACAGCCCCCGACGAGACAAACAGTTCGTGACCGTCGATTGTGCCGTCCTGGCCGAGAATCTCCTCGAGAGCGAGCTGTTCGGCCATATCCGGGGCTCGTTTACCGGCGCGGTGACGACCAAACCCGGCCTTTTCGAGGTGGCCGATGGAGGAACGCTCTTCCTCGATGAGATCGGCAACATCAGTTTGGCCATCCAAGCAAAACTCCTGAGGGTGCTCCAGGAGAGGGAGTTCACGCCCGTCGGGGGCACCAAATCCAAAAAGGTCGACATTCGCCTCATCGCGGCCACCAATAAAGACCTGGAAAAGATGATCCAGGAGGGGACCTTTCGGGAAGACCTCTATTATCGACTGAACATCGTCCCGATCTTTCTTCCCCCCTTGAAGGAGCGGCAGGAGGATATTCCCGCCTTGGCCATGCATTTTCTCAAAAAGTACTCTGAGGAGATGGGAAAGTCGATCAAGGGGTTTACTCCGGAAGCGATGGAGAGGCTCATGAAATACCCATGGCCTGGCAATGTCCGGGAGCTCGAAAACGTGATCGAACGCACGGTGGTGATGATGGACGAAGAGATGGTTCGAGTAGAGCATCTGATCCTGCCGGGCCAGAAAAGGGCAGAGGAGATCGAGCGCATCCCGATGACGAGCGAAGAGTTGAAGGAGATCAAGAAGCAACTGAGGGAGAAAGCGGTGGAGGAGGTCGAAAGGGCCTTTGTGATCAAGGCCCTCGAGAGGAACCAATGGAATGTGACCAGGGCCGCAGAGGAGGTGGGGATGTTACGGCCCAATTTCCAGGCGCTGATGAGAAAATATGGTTTAAGAGTCCGGGAAGACTAAGGCAATAAATATTCCCGTCGAGACTGTCCCGAAACATAGGCATGATCGGAAGAGCTTGAACCGGTGTCTGATTTCTTTAAATGGCTGATTATGGGTTGGTCATTTGTGGTGGTCGGGATAGCGGCCTTAGGCCTTGTCCTCATTGTTAAGTATGGGGAGATCAAAAAAATTGAGACCGATGATGTAACTCTCTGTTTTATTATTACTTTTTTCTGTTGGCTCATCCCCATCATCGCCTTTTCCATCCTCGCCAGGACGCTCGGCTTTTAAAGTCTTTTTCATCAGGATTTTTAGGCGCAAAGATTGTATATTTTTTTTATTTTTAAAAAAAGATAAAAGATTATGGAAAAATTACCCCATTTTTGTTCAGAATTTCTCAAATTGATGTATAATAATTTTATACATAATGGCGTGGATGGGTATTCCGGGTACCAATTAAATATTTAATAAAATCAAAATGTTAAATCTGAAAGAGAAGTAAATTTAAGGTTGGCATTTGAAATGCAAAAAAATTTTAAAAAACGAGGAGGCCTTTAAGATACCTCCGGCCAACTCGGGATCGAGACGAATAGGCCTTCAAATTGGTAGGAAAGGAAGGGTGGCAAGGTGAAAAGAGTTTTTGGATTACTCTCCCTCATGCTCGTGTTCGGCCTCTCCCTCTTTACGCTTGGAATTGCCCATATAGGGGGAATCAAAGGTGTGGGGCTGATCGGGATGTGGTTCTTTTATACTTTTGGCACGATCATCGTCTTAGCCCAGTTGATTCCGGCGGGCATTGTTCTGTTCGGGTTCATCGCAACCGGCATCTCTTCATATAGGAATAGAGAAGAAAGGCCAGTACCGGTGGTTTAAGCTCCCCCGAAGCTCCTTCCTCCTCTGGAACCAAGGATGGTGGGGGTTGGTCCGGGTCAAATTGGAATGGGCTTTTGAGGGGAGGATCCGATCCAGGGATGAGCGATGAAGTCAAACATGATCCTCATTGCCTATCAGGATGATTTAGGCCTCCGTTCGCTGACCACCTTTTTCCACGGCCTTGGTTATAGGATTGAAACGGCAAGGACCATCAGCGAGATGATCCCAAAAGTCAGAAAAGGGAAGAGCGATGTCCTGCTCTTGGACGACGAGTTGGAAGGGGTGAAGGCCTTCGATCTGGTTCCCCTCTTGAAACATATTCGGCCGAGACTCCAGGTGATCGTCGTCTCTTCCGAGACCTCCCTGGAGAAGGTGAAGCGACTCAGGGAGGCGGGGATCTTCTACCACGCAACGAAGCCGATCGATCTCGAAGAGGTGAGGTCCGCGGTGGGTTGCGCCTTTGAGAAAATCGAAAGGGAAGGCCTGAAAGCAAGAGGTATTCCTTTTTGGGTCCCAGGGAGGGTTCCAGCATGAGGTGGAGATCATTTAAATCTGGAGGGGTCCTGGTGGGGTTTCTCCTTTTTGCCCTTTTCGGGGTGGGCATGGGAATGGCTTGGGGAGAGAACGCCAAGTGTTTAACGTGTCATCGGGATGAGCGATTGGTCAAAACCGATGCGCGAGGCAACAAGATCGCCCTCCATCTCAACGAGGAGGAGTTCAAACGGAGTGTCCATGGAAAGCTCGCCTGCACCGACTGCCACACCCGAATCGTGGACGGGACGCATGCCAAAAAAGGGGTCAAAGAGGCGGATCGAAAGGTGGACTGTGGGGCCTGCCATGAGGCCTCGGAGGCTTTATTCAAGACGAGCGTCCACAGCACGAAGGCCAGCATCGCCTGCAAAGAATGTCACGGATACCATTATATGAGGCCTTTGACAGATCCGAAATCGACCACCTACCGGACCAATCTCGTTCAAACCTGTGGCGCCTGCCATGCTGAGGAGAGCAAGCAATTCGCCGAAAGCGTCCACGGGGTTGGCCTCTCGAGGGGGAGGCCCAACCATCCCACCTGCACCACTTGCCACGGCACCCACGGGATTAAGCCCAGGACCGATCCCGATTCCGCCGTCCATGAGAGAAAGATCGCCATCACCACCTGTCCCCAATGTCATGCCGCTGAACAGATCACGAGGGAGTATCGGTTCACCACGAAGCCGGTCAAATCCTACTACGACAGCTTCCATGGCCTTTCTTATCGCGGGGGCGACACGTTCTCGGCCAACTGTGCCAGCTGCCATGGGGTCCACGATATCCGTCCGTCGAGCGACCCCAAATCCATGGTCCACAAGGATAACCTCCAGAAGACCTGCGGAAGTTGCCATCCCGGGGCTTCTGTCAATTTTGCAAAAGGCAAGATCCATACCCTTCCTGACATCAAGGAAGGCGATTTCGGCGAAAAGGTCCTCGGGTGGGTGAGGGTCGTCTATATTGTCTTGATCGTGACCGTCCTCGGAGGGATGCTCTTCTTCAATTTCACCGACTGGTTGAGAAAGACGATTGACCGAAGACCGAGAGATTAAGGAGTTTGGGCCATGGGAAGAAGATACCTACGCATGACCTTAAATGAAAGGATTCAGCACCTCAATTTGGCCATCAATTTTACGATCTTGGTCATCACCGGCTTCGCCCTGAGATTCCCGGAGGCCTTCTGGGCATCACCCATCACGGATGTCCCTATGGGAATGACCTTTCGGGGTTTCCTCCATCGCCTCTCCGGGGCCGCGATCGTCACCCTTGGAGGGTACCACCTCCTCTATTTGGCCTTCACCGAGAGGGGGAGGAGAATCGCCCTCGATATGATCCCCACTTTCAAGGACCTCCAGGACCTCTGGGAGACCCTGAAGAATAATCTCTTCATCAACCGCCCCCCAAAAGAGATCAAGATGGGCCGGTTCAACTTCAGAGAGAAGTTAGAGTATTTCGGGTTGATCTGGGGGACGATCGTCATGACCGTGACCGGGTTCATCCTCTGGTTCAAGGAGGAGTGGCTCCGGTTCTTCCCCCTTTGGACCTTTGAGGTGGCCCGGGCCATCCACTTCTACGAGGCCATCTTGGCCACCTTCACCATCCTCATCTGGCATTTCTATTCGGTCATCTTAAACCCCGATGTCTATCCGATGAACTGGGCCTGGATCAACGGCTACCTGACTGAACACGAGATGGAACTGGAGCATGGTCTGGAACTGGAGCGGATCAAGGCCGAGGAGAGACGGAGATGGCTCTCCCTTGATGAAGGAGGAAAGGGGGGAGCAAACGTCTACCCCCTCCACCAGGAAAAGAGACAGAAATTTTCGATCAAGACCCTTTACGGCGTCGTCCAACACCTCAATGAGTCGATCAAGAACTGGAAAGGGATGTGAGCCTCGCCCTACATGGGCATGAGAACAGGACGGAGGAGGTGACCTTCAGTGAAATTGAAAGATGGCCTTAAAGGACGTTATGGGCCCTATCCGAAGCGAAAGGGGAGAAGAAGACAGCCTTCCCAAGAGAGTGGCTACCTCAGGAGATGTTACGATTGGCTAAAATGGAGGGCTGAGAAGGTCGGAGGGATCATCCTCCATCGCCCTTGCCTCCAACCTTGATCGAACGCTCACGGGTCGCCTTCGATCCCGTCGGCCAGGAGGATGAATCCCTAAGCTTATTTTTCATTCGACGGCGCTAAGAGACGAATTTCGCCCTATATATCCTCTCACTCCCACCATCCACACCCCACCCAAACGGAGAGGATATATAGGGTTTTTTTATTGTCGTGTCCCAGGGAACGTGTTAAGATTAGGGTCAAACGTTTCCGTCGAGGACCGATGAGCCGTCAACCTCATCTTTATTTCTGCTATCTTCTGATGCTCCTTCTTCCCTTCTTCCATCTCCTTGAAAGCCCCCTGGCCATGACGGTTGAAGCCGAGAAGAAGATGGGGGAGAAGATTCTGCTCGAGCTCGAACCGAGAATCGAGCGGGTCAGGGACCTGACCCTGCAGGCCTATATCGATCGGATTGGCCAGACCTTGGTGGCGCAGGCAGGGCCGACCCCTTTCGAGATTACTTTCTCCATCATCAAGGGGACGGATCCGAATGCCTTTGCCATTCCGGGAGGACACATCTTTTTGACGACCGGCCTCCTGGTCTCCGCGGACAGTGAGCAGGAACTTGCGGGGGTGATCAGTCACGAGATCGCCCACGTGATGGGCCGGCATGTCGCCCAGCTCATCGAGCGATCCAAGCGGTTGAACATCGCCTCCTTGGCCGCCATCATCGCAGGGGCCCTCATAGGCGGAGGGGGGAAGGTCACGGAGGCCGTGGCCGTGACCGCCTTGGCAGCCTCCGAGGCCTTCGCCCTGAAATATACTCGGGACATGGAGGTGGAGGCCGATCAGAATGCGCTCCTCTACCTGAACCGCGCCGGCTACGATCCGAAAGGCCTGGTCTCCTTTATGAATAAGATATACAAGCTGAGCCTTACCCTCGGACCAGGCATCCCTCCCTATCTCTCGACCCATCCCGCCATCGGAGACCGGATCTCTTTGATGGAGAACCTCCTCCAGGCAGGGACCCGGGCCGCAGGCCTTCCTCCTTATCGAGTCTTAGAATCGTATCGGAAGATTCAGGCCAAGGCCTTCGTGGAGGAGCGAGAGCCCCACGTAGCGGTCCAGCATTTTCAATCCCTCATCGATGCCCATCCGGGGGAATCGGATTTTCATTACGGTCTGGGAATGGCTTATCGGAAAACGGGGAGGATGGATAGGGCCATCGAGGCCTTCCAAGCGGGGCTTTCGCTCTCCTCCGAGGACAGATGTCTCTTAAGGGAGTTGGGCATCACTTACTTCTTGTCCGGAAAATTGGACGAGGCCTGCAAAGCCCTGGAGGCGGTCCAGGCCTCTTCTCAGACGAGTGGGGATCGCTTCGAGGATTGGTCCGGGGTGTACTTTCTCGGAAGATGCTACCTTGAGATGGGGAGGCTCGCCCAGGCCCTCGCCTCATTCCAGAAGGTGAGAGGTCGATTCTCCGATTGGCCGGAGGTCTACCATAGCCTCGGCTCCGTTTACGGAAGGATGGGCCAAAAAGGGCTGTCCCATTTCTATTTCGGAAAACATTTTAAACTGAGGCGAGACAGCCGGAGCGCCCTGCTCCATTTTCGAACTGCCCTCGAGGGACTGGAGAGGGGAAGCCCTGAGAGGCAGGAGGCCCTGAGGGAGATTCAGGAATTGAGCGGAACGAAGAAATGATCAAGAGCAGTTCCTTGAAGGGGAGACGATCGTCATCGGAGGAGCCATGGGCGAGGTAGAACGTTATTGCGAAAAGGCCATCGAGAAAGGGATGGACGATGCCAGAGTGATCGATCCGGCCTCGATCGTCACCGCGGAATGGGTCAGGATGAAATGTCAGTTCGGCTGTCCCGGATACGGGAGAAGTCACTGCTGTCCCCCCCATACCCCAACCCCGGAGACCACCCGAAAGGTGATCGATTCCTACCGAACGGCCATTCTCCTCCACCGGAGGATCCCAGACGGGAGAAGGCGACGGGAGGAGACGAGACATTTCAATACAGGGGTCGTTCAGCTCGAAATTGACATTTTTTTGGACGGCTATTATAAAGCCTTCAGCATGACCTCGGGCCCCTGCCGGCTCTGCAAGGAGTGCGACCTCCAACAACCCTGCAAACACGGGATGGAGGCGAGACCCTCAATGGAGGCCTGCGGCATCGATGTCTTCGAGACCGCAAGGAGGAACGGGTTGGAGATCCGGGTCGTCCGCAGTCCCGAGGAGAGACAGGACATCTTCGGTTTGATCCTGGTGGAATAGGAAGTCGGCCCACTTTTAAGGCCATAGGGGACCCTGACCTTTGGCCCCTCGGAAAAGGAGGAAAGCCCCCCATCCCGGAATTTCGAAGAGGGCAGATAGAACCTCTATGAAGAGCGAGAAGAAGGAGAGAACCGAGGAGGCCCTCAGGCTCAACCGCGATCTGTCGATTCTGAACACCATCGGCCAGGATGTGAACGAATCGGTCGATCTTGACGAGATCCTCAACCGGAGCCTCGACAAGGTGGTGGAGTTGACTGACATTCAGTCGGCGGGGATCTACCTCCTCGAAGAGAATACCGGTGAGCTGGTCTTCGCGGCCCACCGAGGATTTTCCAAGGCCTTTGCCAAAGGGGTCAAACGGATCAAATTGGGGGAGGGAGCCACGGGAAAGGTGGCCCTCACCGGAGAGCCCCTCTTCATCGAAGACTACCCCTCCTATCCCGAGGCCCTTTCCTTCGCCCTCGAGGAGGGTTTGAGGTCGCTCGCCCTGATCCCTTTGAAGTCGAGGAGTAAGATCTACGGGACCCTTAACCTCGCCATGAAGGTCCCTTATGCCTTCACCCCCTCGTCGCGGAATCTCTTCCTCTCGATCGGGCAGACCATCAGCGGCGCCATGGAACGGGCCTTCCTCTATGCGGAAAATGTCCGACGCCTCGAGGAGCAAAAGACGCTTTACGCGATCGGGCAGGAGATCGTCTCGAAGCTCGAATTGAAGGTCATCCTCGACAAGATCATCAAGAGCGCGATCGAACTCTTGAAGGCCGATGCCGGGTCGATCGCCCTCTGGGACAATCGGAAACAGGCCTATGTCTATGTCGTCGCCCATGGGTTGACCGAGATCTTAATCGGGAAGGAGGTCTCCCCCTCCTCGAGAGGGATCGGGGCCGAGGTCCTGAAGAGGAAGAGGCCCGTTCTCTATGAGAATTACGACCTCCATCCCAACCGTCTGGTGGAGCTCGATCCCTTTCACCTGAAAGAGGTCTTGGGGGTTCCGTTGATCGTCCGGGAGATGGTCATCGGCGTGATGATCGTCTGCACGAAGGACCCTCGGAAGCATTTTGGGGAAAAGGACATCGAACTGCTCTCCTCCTTCGGCCAGCAGGCCGCGATCGCCATCGGCAACGCCCAGCTCTACGAGGACTCGTTATCGAAGATCCGGCATCTGACCGCCCTCTATGAGATCAGCCGAAAGCTCTCCTCCACCCTCGATCTCGACGAGTTGCTCCAGCGGGCCCTGGAATTGATTCGAGAGAAGTGGGGATATGCCCTCTGCGGCATCTTCCTGCTCGATCGGGAGAAGAGGGAGCTCTATATTCGAAAGGTGATCGGCCGTGACTTTGAAGAGGTCAAGGAGATGCGATTTCGGGTGGGCCTGGATGGCATTGTCGGATGGGTGGCCCAGACCGGGGAACCCCTCTACGTTCCCGACGTCTCCAAGGACACGAGGTATATCCCCGGGTCTCCCGAAGGGAGATCGGAGGCCGCCTTCCCCCTCAAGGTCAGGGATCAGGTGATCGGCGTGCTCGACCTCGAAAGCAGGGAGCTCAACGGATTCGAAGAGGAGGACCTGAAGACCCTCTCCTCCTTCGCCAGCCAGGTGAGCATCTTCATCGAGAACGCGCAGCTCTTCTCCGATCTACGACAGACCCTGAGCGAGTTGAGGCAGGCCCAGGATCAGATCATCCAGGCGGAGAAGCTGAGGGCGATGGGCGAGATGGCCAGCGGCGTGGCCCATGATTTCAATAACGTCCTGGCCGCCATCCTCGGGAACATCCAGCTCTTGCTCCACTCTCTGGAGACCTATGACCCCGAGGAGATCCGAGAACGTCTGAGGACGATCGAGAAGGCGGCCAAGGACGGGGCTGAGACGGTCCGCCGAATCCAGGAGTTCACGGGGAAGCGGCGAGACCGGGAGTTCATCCCCCTCTCCCTCAACGATCTCATCCAAGAGGTGGCCGCCATCACGGAGCCCCGTTGGAAGGACCAACCCCAGAAGAAGGGGATCTTCATCGAACTGGAAAAGGAGTTGGGCGATATCCCTCCGGTTCTGGGCAACCCATCGGAGTTGAGGGAAGTGTTGACCAACATCGTCTTCAATGCGGTCGATGCGATGCCGAAGGGAGGCCGGATCACCATTGCGACCCATCCCCATTCTGAGGATTGGGTCGAGGTCCGGATCTCGGATACAGGAATCGGCATGAGCGAGGAGGTGAAGAAGAGGATCTTCGACCCCTTCTTCACCACCAAAGGGGTGACGAGCTCGGGATTAGGATTGAGCGTCTCCTACGGGATCATCAAACGCCACGGGGGCGAGATCCTGGTCGAGAGCGAACCCGGAAAGGGGACGACCTTCCTCCTCCACCTGCCCGTGGGATATGGAGAGGAGGTGAAGGAGGTTGACCAGGGGGCCAAGAGACCTGCGGGGGCGCTTCGCTCGGCCCGGATCTTGGTGATCGATGATGAGGAGGCGGTTCGGGATGTCCTCTCGAGAATGCTTCAGGCCAAAGGCCACCGGGTCGAGGTGGCCTCGGGAGGAGAGGAGGGGATCGAACGGTTCAAGAAGCAGCCCTTCGACTTGGTCTTCACCGATCTCGGAATGCCCAAGATCTCCGGTTGGGAGGTGGGCAAACGGTTGAAAGAGCTCAACCCGAAGATCCCCGTGATCATGATCACGGGCTGGGGGATGGAGCTCGACCGAAAGAAGATGACCGAGAGCGGCATCGACCTCATCATCTCCAAACCCTTCAGCTTCGACCAGGTCACCCAGCTCATCCACGAGGCTTTGGACCTGAAGGAGAGGATGTGAGCTCACCCCCATCGCCACAGGGCGACGATGAAGGTGATGAGGAAGACGAAGAGCAGGTTCATATAGGCCATGAAATAGAAGGCCTTCTCCGGGGCCGACCTTTCAGGTTTGGCCTTCCCTGGCAGCACCTCTCCCACCAAGGGCATGGCCAGGACCTTCTCCTCCCCGTGGGGAGCCGATTTGAGCGCTTCGGTCAGATCGTTTCCCGCCTGGTGCTTCCGAACATGGTTGCCCTCGACCCAGAGCTTGCTCAGACTCACGTCATAAATCTTTCCTCGGTAGGCGATGTAAGCCGGCCTCTTTTCGGCCCCATCGAAATGAGATAGCTCCTCCAAGGTGTAGGTCGACTTTTTTTCGACTCTCCGATCGGCGGTCCGCCTTCTCAGCTTCGGGCCGATCCAAAAGGTGACCAGGCCGGCCGACAGGACCATCAGGGCGAAGAGAACGATTTTGAGGCTCAGGAGGAGGCCGAACCTGGTCGTGTAAAAGGCCTCCCAGGTCGGTATCCTTGCGATGGTGAGGGGGATGCCGGTGGCGGTCAGCAGGATCATCCCCAGCCATCCGAGGACCAGTTCCCCTTTTGGCAGCCCCTTGGCCGCATAAGCGGGCTTCAAGAGGAGGTGGACATAGAGGATCGTTCCGAACCAGGCGATGGCGGTCAAAAGATGGAGATAACCGAGGGCCAATCGCATCCCCCTTTGAAGCGGTCGAAGGGGCCTGTAAAGGCCCCTGGCTTGGAGGTCTTCCTTAAAAACCTCTCCAGATTTGGTCAAGGTTCCTCCCGTGGGATCCACATGGCACCGCAGACAGTCCCACCCGGTCTGCTCGGCATACTCCGGGGTGGCGAAGGCCTGAAAAGGCAAGAGAAGGGCGAGCAACGCAAGGGTGAGGAAACGGCAGAGGTTCATCGGATGCTATTATACCGGGGGTCTGAGCGATCGGCAAGGCATGGGACCTCTCGGCCTTGAAAAAAGGAGAGCGATAGGCTATTTTCATACAAACCTGGGGCGGCTTCCGTTCCCTGGGTTTCCTTTTGTGAGGGTGTTTTAAGATGGGGAAAAGCTTGAAGTGGCGTCTGATCCTCTACCTGGCCGTCACCCTTTTTGCCCTCCTCCTCTTTCTTCCGAGCGTCGTGCCGGAATTGCCGGATTGGTATTTCAAGGTGATCCCCACGGAAAAGGTCCATCTTGGCCTCGACCTCCAAGGCGGGATGCATCTCGTCCTCGAGGTCGAAGCGGAGAAGGCGGTTGAGAGCTACCTGGAGAGGGTGAAGAATGATTTGAGGGAGGACCTGAGAGACAAAGGGATCCCCGTGGGGAAGATCGAGACCGAGAGGAACGGCCGGCTCCTCTTAGAGGTGGCCGGGGAGAAGGCCAAATGGGAGAAGGTCCTGAGCCAGCGCTACTCGGCGATGCAAGAACTCTCGACCACGGCCCTGGGACAAGGGGTCTGGAAGGTCGTCCTCGTCCTCGACAGCCGCCAGGCCGACCAGATCCGGCGGAATGCCATCGACCAGGCCCTTGAGACGATTCGGAACCGAATCGACCAATTCGGGGTGGCGGAGCCCGAGATCACCCTTCAGGGGACGGACCGCATCCTCATCCAACTGCCTGGCATCCGCGACCCCCAGAGGGCCATCGACCTGATCGGCCGAACCGCCCTTCTCGAGTTCAAGCTGGTGGACGAGGAGGGAGATCTCGAGGAGGCCCTGAAGGGGAATGTGCCCGAAGGCAGCATCGTCCTCTACCAAAGGCAGGTCGACCCCAAGACGGGGGGCGTGAAGAAGGTTCCCTATCTCTTGAAAGAGAAGACCCTGATGACGGGCGAGGTGCTGAAGGACGCCCGCGTGGCCATCGACACCCAATTAAACGAACCCTATGTGGCTTTGGAATTCGACGATGTCGGCGCCAAGCTATTCGAGCAGATCACCGGCGCGAACGTGAAGAAGCGCTTGGCGATCATCTTAGATGACAACGTCTATTCCGCGCCGGTGATCCAGGAGAGGATCTCAGGCGGTCGGGCCCAGATCACCGGGCGATTCGATATGAAGGAGGCGAGCGATTTAGCCATCGTCCTGCGGGCGGGCGCCCTGCCCGCGCCTGTCAAGATCCTCGAACAGCGGAGCGTGGGGCCCTCCTTGGGTCAGGATTCGATCCGGCAGGGGATCCTCTCCGTCGTGATCAGTGCCATTTTAGTGGCCCTCTTCATGATCTTCTACTATCGGCTCTCTGGCGTGATTGCCGATGTCGCCCTGCTCCTCAACATCCTCCTCGTCCTTGGGGCCTTGGCCATCTTCAGGGCGACCCTCACCCTGCCCGGGATTGCGGGACTGGTCCTCTCGATCGGGATGGCCGTGGACGCCAACATCCTGATCCACGAGCGCATCAAGGAAGAGCTGCGTTGGGGAAAGACGATCCGGGCGGCCATCGATGAAGGCTATCGACGGGCCTTTCTCACCATCCTCGATTCGAACCTGACGACCTTGATCGCCGCCCTCTTCCTCTATCAATTCGGGACGGGCCCGGTCAGGGGATTTGCGGTCACCCTTTCGATCGGGATCCTGGCCAACATCTTTACGGCGGTTTATGTGACCCGATGGGTCTTCGATTTTCTGACGTTGAAGGTGAAGGTGAAGCGGTTGAGCATCTAACCCCCCCTGGTGGAATGGGGGTGCAGAGCGGTTGAGCGAAGACGATGGAGTTGATCCGGCCCGGAACCAAGTTCGATTTTATCGGGAAGAAGAGATTTACGATCTGGGTCTCGGCGATCGCCCTTTTGATCAGCCTGGGGTCGATCTTTCTTCACAAAGGATTGAAATATGGCGTCGACTTCGCCGGAGGGATTCTGATCCAGGTCCGGTTCTCCCAGGCCGTCGAGATCGCCGAAGTTCGACAGGCCATGGAGGCCATGGGATCGAAGGATGCCATGGTCCAGAAGTTCGGAGGGGAGAACGAATTTTTGATCCGGGTGGAGAAGTCGGAGGAGGAGCTTGAACCCCTCTCCAAGAAGATCCAGGCCTCCCTCCAGGAGCGGTTCGAAGGGAGGGCGCCGGAGATCCGGCGAGTGGAGGTCGTCGGACCCAAAGTTGGGAAGGATTTAAAGAGAAAGGCGATCTGGGCCGTGGCCCTCTCCTTTGCCGCCATCCTCGTTTTCGTGGCCTGGAGGTTCAGGCAGGTCTCCTTTGGATTGGGAGGGATCGCTGCCCTCATCCACGACATCCTCATTACCTACGGTGCGATCTCCCTGGCGGGCCTGGAATACTCCCTTCCCCTGATGGCCGTCATCCTGACGATCATCGGGTTTTCCATCAACGATACCATCGTCATCTTCGACAGGGTTCGGGAGAACATGAAGAAGATGAGGAAGGAGACGCTCGAAACGATCTTCAACGTGAGCATCAACGAGACCCTTGGCCGGACGATCCTCACCTCCGGAACCGTGATGATGGTGGTCCTCATCCTCTTCATCTTCGGCGGACCGGTGATTCACGATTTCGCCCTGACCCTGATCGTGGGCCTCGTCTCCGGGACGTATTCGACCATCTATGTGGCCAGCCCGGTCGTCCTCTTCTGGAACCGTTACTTCGCCAGGAAGAAGAAAGATTGACCCCGGCCTTTTCTTGACAGAACGGCAAGGAATATATTAATAGATGTTTTTGAGGTAACTTTATGAAGACCTTTCATGCCAAAAAAGAGGAAGTCAAACCCCAGTGGTATCTGGTGGATGCCGAGGGGAAGGTCCTGGGAAGATTGGCCGCCCAGGTGGCCAAGATCTTGAGGGGCAAACATAAACCCATCTTTACCCCCCACGTGGATACCGGCGATTTCGTCGTCGTGGTCAACGCCGAGAAGGTGACCCTGACCGGAAAGAAGTTGAAGGGGAAGGTGTACTATCGCCACACCGGCTATCCCGGCGGGATCCGGGAGATGACCGCGGAGAAGATGTTGGCCAAAAAGCCCGCCGAGATGTTCCGGATGGCCGTCAAGGGAATGCTGCCCAAGACGAGCCTCGGGAGGCAGATGATCCAGAAATTGAAAGTCTATGCCGGGCCCACACACCCTCACGAAGCCCAGAAGCCCATCCCCCTAACGCTATGAGATAGGCCGACGGACGAAAACCCCTTTTAAAGAAGGAGAGACGAGTGCCAGAACCCATTTACGCCACCGGAAAGAGAAAGACCGCCATCGCCAGGGTATGGTTGGAGCCAGGCCAGGGAAGGTTCGTCGTCAACGAGCGGACCTTGAAGGAGTATTTCGGAAGGGAGACCTGCGAGATGGTGATCATGCAGCCCTTCGACCTGACCGGAACTCGAAATCAGTTCGATGTGAAGGCCAAGGTTCATGGGGGCGGGATCGTGGGACAGTCCGAGGCGATCCGCCACGGGATCGCCAAGGCCCTCCTCCTTTACAACTCGGAATTTAAAGAGGTCCTGAGAAAGGCCGGCCTCCTCACCAGGGATTCGAGGATTAAGGAGCGGAAGAAATACGGATTGCGAGGCGCCAGGAGGAGACCGCAGTATTCGAAGCGGTAAAGGCGAAACCCGACGGGGCGGAGCAAGGGAGGTGAGAGACCTCCCTTTTTTGTTCACCCCGGCCGGGTTTGAAAGGCCGAGGTGCTTTCCTCATCCAATCGGGAAGGAAGAAGGAGGGTATTGATGAAAACGAGGGTCGGGATCGTCGGGGCGACCGGATATACAGGGCTCGAGCTTCTCCGACTTCTCTTGCGACATCCCGAGGTCGAACTCACCGCGCTCACCTCCCAAAAGTATGCGGGCCTTCCGATCGACCAGGTCTTCCCCTCCCTTTCGGGCCTGATCCAGGTGGAGTGCGAGGCCCTTTCGGTAGAGGCCCTTTCGAAGAAGGCCGATTTCCTCTTCTGCGCCCTCCCCCACAAGACGGCGATGGAGACGGTCCCCTCCCTCTACCGAGCCGGAAAGAGGGTGGTGGACCTGAGCGCCGATTTCAGGTTGAAGGACGCCTCGGTGTATGAACGGTGGTATCAAAAGCACACCGCGCCAGAACTTTTAGGCGAATCGGTCTACGGGCTTCCGGAGCTACACCGTTCGAGAATCCGGACCGCCAAGATCGTCGGAAACCCCGGGTGTTATCCCACGGCCGCCCTCATCGGGTTGATCCCTTTGATTCAGAGGGAGCTGATCTCCCTTGAGGGGATTGTGATCGATTCGAAGTCAGGGGTGAGCGGTGCCGGTCGGGATCTGGTCCTGGAGTCGCTCTTCTGCGAGGTGAACGAAGGCGTCAAGGCCTACAAAATCTTCAATCATCGACATACCCCCGAGATCGAGCAAGAGGCCAGTCTCCTGGCCCGAAAAAGGGTTTCGGTGACCTTCGTGCCCCATCTCATCCCCATGGATCGGGGGATCCTGACGACCCTCTACGTTCAACTGGCCAAGGGGATCAAGGCCGAAGACCTCCTCCGAGCCTTTCGCGAAACCTATGAGGCCGAACCCTTCGTCCGGATCTACCCGAAGGGCAGGGTTCCGAATACGAAGGACGTGAGGGGTTCGAATTTCTGCGATGTCGGCGTGGCGGTGGATGAAACTGGCAGCCGGGGGGTGATCGTCACGGCGATCGACAACCTGGTGAAGGGGGCCTCAGGCCAGGCCATCCAGAACATGAACCTCATGCTGGGCTATCCCGAGACTTTGGGCCTCGAAGGGATCCCCTTGGTTCCTTAGCCCTCCGAAGCCTCAAGGCCCGCATTCCACGCTGTCCTTCCTCTTCATTTACAACCCCTGGAGATTCTGTTAAATTATCCTTTCGTATGGCCGAAAAACCCTACACGCCGATGATCCGGCAGTATCTTCAGATCAAGAGTCAATATCCCGATGCGATCCTCTTCTTTCGCATGGGCGATTTCTACGAGATGTTCTTCGAGGATGCCGAGGTGGCCTCGAGGGAGTTGGAGATCGCCTTGACCTCGAGGGACAAGGGGAAGAAGGAGAGCATCCCCCTCTGCGGCGTTCCCTATTTCACGGCCGAAAGTTATATTTCGAAACTCTTGCAGAAGGGATATAAGGTCGCCCTTTGTGATCAGGTGGAAGACCCGAAATCGGCCAAGGGGATCGTCAAAAGGGAGGTGGTTCGCGTCTTCACCCCGGGCCTTTCCACCGATCCCCTTCAGCTTGGGACCGGGGCGAACAATTATCTCATGGGGTTTTTGGCGGAGGGAGACGTCTTCGGCCTCGCCTTTCTCGACATCTCCACCGGCGAACTGAGGACAAGCCAGATCTCTGGGGTCGAGTCCTTTCTCAACGAGGCCCAGCGAAATGAACCCAAGGAGATCCTCACCCTTGAGAAGTTCAAGCAGCACCCCGCCTTCTCTCGGTTCAAGAGATGTTTCGAAGACGCCCTGATCAATTACCTGGAGGATTCTACACCCGGGTCGCCCCTTCTCCTTCCCGAGACCTTTCGCGAGGCGATCCCGTCCGATTCTCCCCTCTCGGCCCTGGCGACGGCGATGGTCCTCCACTATGCGGAGGAGAACCAGAAGCGGCCCCTCTCCCATATTCGGTCGATCCTCTTCTACCGGATCCAGGATTACATGGTCCTCGACGAGGCGACCCAGCGGAATTTGGAGCTGACCCAGACGCTCTTCGATTCCGGCAAGAAGGGTTCCCTCTTCTGGGTCCTCGACGAGACGAGGACCCCCATGGGGAGCCGAAAGCTGAGGCAGTGGATGAATTACCCCCTGTTGGACCTTTCGACCATCGAGCGCAGGCTCGACAGCGTCGGGGAGTTGAAGGAGAAGAGGATCGAGAGAAGCCGTGTGAGGGAGGCTTTGCAGGGGGTTCTGGACATGGAGAGGCTGACCTCCCGCATCCTCCTCGGCCATGCCCATGCCCGGGACCTGGTCGGATTGAAGGAATCGATCCGGAGACTTCCCGATCTCAAGATCCTCCTGCAGGCCTTCACCTCTCCTCTCTTGAAGGAGGTCGCGGAGCAGATCGAAGGCTTTGAGGACCTGTTTCAACTCCTCGAGGCGGCCATCGTCGATCAGCCCCCGGTGACCGTGAGAGAGGGAGGGATCATCAAACCCCACTTCGATCGAGAGCTGGACGAGCTGAGGGAGATCAGCAGGGAGGGGAAGAGATGGGTCCTCCAGTTGGAGGCCGAGGAGAGGAGGCGCACGGGGATCTCCTCTCTCAAGATCCGTTATAACCAGGTCTTCGGTTATTACATCGAGGTGACCAAGAGCAATCTTCACCTCGTCCCCGACCGTTACGTCCGGAAACAGACCTTGGTCAATGCCGAGCGCTTCATCACGCCGGAACTGAAGGAGTTCGAGACCAAGGTGTTGGGGGCGGAGGAGGCGATCCGGCAGCTTGAATATCGGATCTTCGAGGAGGTCCTGAGGAAGGTCTCCGAGGCGACCCCCCGGCTCCAGAGGACCTCTTCGGCCATCGGGATGCTCGACGGCCTCGCCTCGCTCGCCGAGGTGGCGGACCGTTACGATTACTGCCGGCCCACATTGGACGAAAGCGGGGAGCTCTCCATCGTGGATGGCCGACATCCCGTCCTCGAACGGATGGCGTTGCCGGAACGATTCGTTCCCAACGACACCTTCCTCGATCTCCAGGAGCAACAAATCCTCATCCTCACCGGACCGAACATGGCCGGCAAGTCGACCTATCTCCGGCAGGTGGCGCTCATCGTCCTCATGGCCCAGATGGGCAGCTTCGTCCCCGCGGCCGAGGCCCGGATCGGGCTTGTGGACCGAATCTTCACCCGCATCGGCGCGCTGGACAATCTCGCGAGAGGACAGAGCACCTTCATGGTCGAGATGAAGGAGATGGCCCGAATCCTCCAGGAGGCCACCTCGCGAAGCCTCGTCATCTTGGACGAGGTGGGGAGGGGGACGAGCACCTTCGATGGGCTGAGCATCGCCTGGTCGGTGGTGGAGTATCTTCACGATCATCCCTTTGTCAGGCCAAGGACCCTCTTCGCCACGCACTATCACGAACTCACCGAGCTTGCCCTGACCAAAGAGAGGGTGAAGAACTACAACATGGCCGTGAAAGAGTGGGGAGGCGAGATCATCTTCCTCCGGAAGGTGGTGGAGGGAGGGACGAACCGTAGCTATGGGATTCAGGTGGCCAAATTGGCGGGCCTCCCCATGAAGGTGATCGACCGTGCCAGGGAGATCCTTTCGAACCTCGAGCGGGGAGAATTCGACGCGATGGGCATGCCGAGGCTTGCCCGCTCCAAGGGGACGCCATCGGCCCCGAAGACCCCATTCCAGCCATCCCTCTTCTCTCCGACCGATCCCCTCCGGATGGAGTTGAAGAGGATCGACCCAGACCGGATGACCCCGATCGAAGCCCTGAACGTCTTGAGCGAATTGAAGAAGCGGGCGGAGAAGGAAGCCTGATCTCATGATTGATTTTCCAAAGGCAAGGGCCAAGATGGTCGAGGAGCAGATCGTCGAGAGGGGGATCAAAGACCCTCGCGTCATCGCTGCGATGCGGAAGGTCCCCAGGCACCTCTTCGTCGAGGAGGCCCTCCAGAATCAGGCTTACAATGACCGCCCCCTACCCATCGGAGAGAAACAGACGATCTCCCAGCCCTATATGGTCGCCCTGATGACGGAGGCCCTCGAATTGGAGGGGACGGAAAGGGTGCTCGAGATCGGTACGGGTTCGGGATATCAGACCGCGATCTTGGCCGAACTGGCTCGGGAGGTCTACTCGATCGAACGGATTCGCTCGCTGGCCCTCCGGGCGAGAAAGCGGCTCTACGACCTCGGCTACTACAACGTCGAAATCAAAATCTTCGACGGGACCTATGGATGGCCTGAAAAGGGCCCGTTTGACGCCATCATCGTCACCGCGGGTTCACCGGAGGTTCCGAGGCCCCTCTACGAGCAGCTCTCCACGGGGGGGAGGTTGGTCATCCCCGTGGGCGATGCCGAGGTCCAGGACCTCCTGCGAATCCGAAAGACGCCGGAGGGGATGAAAAAAGAGGATCTGGGCGGGTGCCGGTTCGTCAAGTTGATCGGAAGGTATGGCTGGGAAGAGGGAGAAGCCTTTTAGGCCCATGAGGATTCTGGCCATCGAGACGTCCTGCGACGATACGGGAGCGGCGGTCCTTCTCAACGGAAGGGAGATCCTCTCCAACGTCGTCTCCTCCCAAGTTCCGGTTCACCAGAAGTACGGTGGGGTCGTTCCGGAACTGGCCTCGAGGAGACACCTCGAAGCGATCGTTCCCATCGTAGAAGAGGCCCTCAGGGGAGCGGGGCTGACCCTGGAGGAGATCGATGCCGTGGCGGTTACGCAGGGCCCGGGGTTGGTGGGATCGCTCCTGGTAGGCCTCTCTTTTGCGAAGTCGATTGCCTTTGGCCGAAAGCTCCCCTTGATAGGGGTGAATCACCTTGAAGCCCACCTCTCGGCCATCTTTCTCGAGCCGAGGCGGCCGAGATTTCCTTATGTGGGGCTTGTGGTCTCAGGAGGCCATACGGCCCTCTTCCATGTGGAGGGGTTTGGAAAGTACCATCTCCTTGGCCAGACCAGAGACGATGCGGCAGGCGAGGCCTTCGATAAGGTGGCCAAATGGCTCGGGTTGGGTTACCCGGGGGGGCCGATCATCGACCGGCTGGCCTCCGAGGGCAACCCCAAGGCCATCCGCTTTCCGAGGGCCTCGATCTCGAAGGATTCCTTCGATTTCAGTTTCAGCGGGTTGAAGACCGCGGTCATCCAATACGTAAAAGCCCATTGGAATCCCGAAGAGGCCCTGCCACCCGGGGCAATCCAGGACATCGTCTCGAGCTTTCAGGAGGCGGTGGTCGATATCCTGATCAAGAAGACGTTTCACGCGGCCAGGCATCTCGGCGCAAAGCGGGTCGTCCTCAGCGGAGGGGTGGCCGCCAACCGGCGTCTCAGGCAGCGGATGGCGGAGGTCGCCTCGGATGAGAAGGTCCGCCTCTATCTCCCTTCCCCGGAGTTCTGCACCGACAATGCCGCGATGGTGGGAGTGGTGGGTTATGAGTACTTGAAAAGGGGCATCCAGTCGCCGCTTTCCCTTAATGCCTTCTCGAGTCTGGCCGTCTGACCTTAGGATCTCGACCAGGGCATCGATTCCCACAGGTATCGGAAATCGCTTAAGGGGGAGGAGAAAGAAGGGGCGATGACCTCGATCCGGCGGGAGCTTCGGCAATTCGGCCTTTCACCCAGGAAGGGGATGGGACAACACTTCCTCGTGGATCGGAGGGTCCTCGAAAGGATCCTCCGGACCGCAGAGGTTAGACCCGATGAGGTCGTCCTGGAGGTGGGGCCGGGGCTTGGGGAGTTGACGCTCGGCCTCGCAAGACTGGCAAGAAGGGTCATCTGTGTGGAGCTCGATTCAGGGCTTGCGGAGGTCCTCAAGCAGAAGGTGAAAGGGCTCTCCAATGTTGACATTCTCATAGAGGACATCCTGAAGACCGACTTTGAGGCCCTCTTCCTTCGGTTCCAAAGACCGCTCAAGGTGGTGGCCAACCTTCCCTACCAGATCTCCACTCCTCTCCTCTTTCGCTTCATGGAATCACGCCACCTCTTTTCCGACCTCACCCTGATGTTGCAACGGGAGGTGGTCGAGCGCCTCGTCGCCCCTCCAGGCGGAAAGCCCTACGGCGCCCTCTCCGTCCTCATCCAGTCTGTCTCCGAACCCTCCCTCCGTTTTGTCGTAAGGCCCTCCGCCTTCTTTCCTCCCCCGAAGGTGGAGTCGGCAGTCGTTCGGATCCTCTGGAAGGAGAGAACGATCCTCGACCGGGTGGGCGAGGAGTGGTTTCGAAGGGTCGTCCGGGCCTCCTTCGGATATCGAAGAAAGACCCTGCTCAACGCCTTAAAACGCTCCGATCTTCTCCCCTCGGGTTCGATCGAGCCCCGACTGAAGGCCATCGGCATCGACCCGGGGAGGAGGCCAGAGACGCTCACCCTCGAGGAATTCGCCCTTCTCGCCGAGGGGTTGAGAGGCCCTGAAAAATCGATTGAAAAAGGCCCAGGGAATGATTATCTTAAAGGTGATTTAAACCCAAGGAGATGAAAGACGAATGGATCCCGATAAATGGACGTTAAAAACCCAAGAGGCGCTTCAGAACGCCAAAAAGCTTGCGGAGCAGAGGAACCATCAACAGATCGATGTCGAACACCTCCTCTCCGCCCTCCTGATGCAAAAGGAAGGGATCGTCATCCCCATCGTCCAGAAGTTGGGGGCGAACCCGAATATGATCCTCTCCGACCTGGAGAGGGAGCTCGGACGGCTCCCGAAGGTGACCGGAAGCCGGGTGCAGGTCTATCTCTCGAGCCGCCTCCATGAGATCCTGAATGCGGCGTGGGCCGAGGCAGAACGATTGACGGACGAGTACCTGTCGACCGAGCATCTCCTCATCGCGATTGCCGACGAACGGGGGGGCGTCTCCTCCCAGATCCTCCAGAGGCACGGGGTGAGCAAAGATGCCATTCTCCGGGTGCTGCAGGAGATCCGTGGGTCGCACCGCGTCACCGACCAAACCCCGGAGGAGAAGTATCAGGCCCTGAAACGTTACAGTCGGGATCTGACCGAGGAGGCGAGGAAGGGAAAACTCGATCCCGTCATCGGCCGGGACGATGAGATCCGCCGGGTGATCCAGGTCCTCTCCCGGAGGACGAAGAACAACCCCGTCCTGATCGGAGAGCCGGGCGTTGGGAAGACGGCCATCGTCGAGGGACTGGCCCAGAGGATCGTCAAGGGCGATGTCCCGGAGACGCTGAAGAACAAGAAATTGGTGGCCCTCGACCTGGGGGCCCTGATCGCGGGGGCGAAATTCAGGGGAGAGTTCGAGGAGCGACTCAAGGCGGTGTTGAAAGAGGTGACGGCCTCGGCGGGAAACATCATCCTCTTTATCGATGAGTTGCATACCTTGGTGGGCGCCGGAGCGGCCGAGGGAGCCATGGACGCCTCCAACATGCTCAAACCCGCCCTGGCCAGGGGGGAGCTGAGGTGCGTGGGCGCCACGACCCTCAACGAATACCGGAAATATGTGGAGAAGGATGCGGCCCTCGAGCGAAGGTTCCAACCGATCTACGTGGCCCAGCCCTCGGTGGAGGACACGATCGCCATCCTGAGAGGGTTGAAGGAACGATACGAGGTTCACCATGGGGTGAAGATTAAGGATTCCGCCCTCATCGCCGCGGCCACGCTCTCTCACCGTTACATCTCCGACCGTTTTTTGCCGGACAAGGCGGTCGATCTTATCGACGAGGCGGCCTCCAGGCTCCGGATCGAGATCGACAGCGTGCCCATGGAGATCGACGAGATTCAACGGAGGGTGATGCAACTGGAGATCGAGAGGCAGGCGCTCAAAAAGGAGAAGGATGAGGCCTCGCTGGAGAGATTGAAAAAGCTGGAGGAAGAACTGACCCATCTGAAGGAGGAGGTCCAGAGGAAGAAACAGAGGTGGGAGCTGGAGAAACAGGCCATAACGCGCATCCATCAGATCAAGGAGCAGATGGAGAGGGTCCGGCAGTTGATGAAGGAGGCCGAGCGGGAAGCCGACTATTCGAGACTGGCCGAGTTGCAATATGGCGAGATGATCCATCTGGAGAAAGAGTTGAAGGCCGAAGAGCAGAGGCTTGCGGAACTCCAAAAGAGCGGAAAGATGCTCAAGGAGGAGGTGGATGAGGAGGATGTGGCCGAGGTGGTCTCCAAATGGACCGGCATCCCGGTTTCGAAGATGCTCGAGGGAGAGGTCCAGAAGCTCCTCCGGATGGAGGAACGCCTGAGACAGAGGGTGGTGGGCCAGGAGGATGCGATCGTGGCCGTCTCCAATGCCGTCCGGAGAGCGAGGGCGGGGCTCCAGGACCCAAACCGTCCGATCGGCTCGTTCATCTTCATGGGACCCACGGGGGTCGGAAAGACCGAATTGGCCCGGGCGCTGGCCGAATTTCTCTTCGACGATGAACAGGCCATGGTGCGGATCGACATGTCCGAGTTCATGGAGAAGCATTCGGTAGCGCGACTGATCGGGGCTCCGCCCGGATATGTCGGCTACGAGGAGGGGGGGTATCTGACAGAGGCCGTCAGAAGAAGGCCCTATTCCATCGTCCTGTTGGACGAGATCGAGAAGGCCCATCCCGAGGTTTTCAACATCCTCCTGCAGATCCTCGACGATGGGCGGTTGACCGACGGCCATGGGAGGACGGTCGATTTCAAGAACACGGTGGTGATCATGACCTCCAACATCGGCAGTCAATGGATCGTGGACTTGGGAGAGAAGGATTACGAGGAGATGAAACGCCGGGTGATGGAGGCGGTCCGGTCCCATTTTAAACCGGAGTTTCTCAACCGGATCGACGAATTGGTCATCTTCCGGAGCCTGGGGATGGAGGAGATCAAGGCCATCGTGGAGATCCAGATCAAGAGGCTCGAAAAGCGGTTGGCCGAGAAGAAGATCGGGCTTGAGGTGACAGAAAAGGCAAAGGAATATCTGGCCAAAGAGGGATTCGATCCCTCCTACGGGGCCCGTCCCCTGAAACGGGTGATTCAGAAGGAGATCCAGGACAGATTGGCGCTCAAACTCCTCGAGGGAAGGTTCAAGGAAGGGGACACGGCCGTGGTCGATTTCGATTCGAGGAGGGGGGAGCTGGTCTTCAGGGATCAGGGGGGCTAACTCAATAATTTTCTTGACAATAATCGAAAAAAGGGCTATACATACAAAAAACATGAAACCCTTGGGTACGAAAGGAGATGGTTCGTAGGCACGTAGCTCAGGGGGAGAGCGCTACCTTGACGCGGTAGAAGTCTGGGGTTCAAATCCCCACGTGCCTACCACTCAATTTTGAAGGAAGTGGAGCAAAAGCCTTTAAGAAGAAATTTTTAACACCCCAGCGGAAGAGGCATCATTCGATATTCGTTAAGGATGATGCCTCTTCCTTATTTTCATCGACCGGAGAGAATGGAGGAAAGGATCACCCTCACCTTCCCCAACGGAGAGAAGAGGATCGTCCCGAAGGGTTCGAAGCTGATCGAGTTTGCGGATCGGGAGGCCGTGGCCGCCCAGGTGGACGGTGCGCTGGTCGACCTCTCGAAAGAGATGGAGAAGGATGCCCTGATCACCTTCGTCTCAATCCACTCCAAAAAGGGGCTCGACATCTTACGCCATTCCGCCGCCCATGTCATGGCCCAGGCCGTCAAAGAGCTCTTCCCCTCGGCCAAGCTCACCTTCGGCCCCGCGACGGAGAACGGTTTCTATTATGATTTTGACTACGAGAGACCCTTCACCCCGGAGGATCTAAAATCGATCGAAAAGAGGATGGAAGAGATCGTCCGACAGGATCAGCCGTTCGTCCGGACCGACCTTCCTCGGGACGAAGCGATCGCCCTCTTTCAGGGGAGGGGAGAGCCTTACAAAGTGGAACATCTCCATGAGCTTCCCGATCAGGTCTCCCTCTACCGTCAGGGTTCCTTCGTCGACCTATGCGAAGGCCCCCATCTTCCTTCCACGGGGAAGATCCGGGCCTTCAAGTTGTTGAGCGTCTCCGGGACCTACTGGAGAGGAGATGCGCGCAATCAGGTCCTTCAACGCATCTACGGAACGGCCTTTCCGGACCCTAAGGGGCTGGAGGATTATCTCCAGATGCTTGAGGAGGCCAAGAAGCGTGATCACCGGAAGCTCGGAAGGGAACTTGACCTCTTCAGCATCACCGATGAGGCCGGGCCAGGCCTGGTGCTCTATCATCCCAAGGGAGCTTTGCTTCGGACGATCCTGGAGGACTTTGAGAAGAAGGAGCACCTGAAGCGGGGCTATCAGATCGTCATCGGCCCCCAGCTCCTCAAATTGGACCTCTGGAAAAGATCCGGCCATTACGAAAATTACCGGGAGAAGATGTATTTCACCAAGGTGGAGGATTCGGAATACGGCATCAAGCCGATGAACTGTCTGGCCCACATGCTCATCTACAAATCCCAGATCCGGAGCTACCGGGACCTCCCCCTTCGCTACTTCGAGCTGGGCACCGTTCACCGCCACGAAAAGTCCGGCGAGCTGCACGGGCTTCTACGGGTCAGGGGGTTTACCCAGGACGATGCCCATATCCTCTGCCGGCCCGACCAATTGCAGGGGGAGATCGATGGGATCCTCCAGTTCGTCGATGACGTGATGAGGGTCTTCGGATTCCAATACGAAATGGAGCTGAGCACCCGGCCGGAAAAGTCGATCGGTTCCGACGAGGATTGGGAGAGGGCGACCCAGGCCCTCCTTCAGACGCTCCAAGCCAAGGGGCTCCCCTTCGACGTCAACGAGGGCGAGGGGGCCTTCTATGGTCCCAAGATCGATGTGAAGTTGAGAGATGCCCTCGACCGGAGATGGCAGTGTGCCACGATCCAGGTCGACTTCGCCATGCCAGAGCGATTCGACCTCACCTATATCGGAAGCGATGGTGAGAAACATCGGCCTGTGATGCTCCACCGGGTCATCCTCGGCGCCATGGAGAGGTTCATCGGCGTCCTCATCGAACATTTCGCGGGCGCCTTCCCGGTCTGGCTTTCCCCGGTGCAGGCCATCCTCCTCACGGTCACCGAACGCCACATCCCTTATGGGGAACGGGTCTATCAACAACTCCTTCAGGGAGGAGTCCGGGTGGAGCGGGACTTCCGGAACGAAAAATTAGGGTTCAAAGTCCGGGAGGCCCAGATCCAGAAGATCCCTTACATGCTGGTCATCGGGGATAAAGAGGAGCGGGATGGGACCGTCTCGCCTCGGAAGCGAAGCGGGGAGACGATCGGTTCGATGACCCCCCAGGCCTTCATCCAACTGGTCGAAGCGGACTATCCGAGGCTGTGAGGGCCGGCCGGAGGCGGTCCTGAAATCAAACCTGGCTTAAGGGAGGTGGGAGTTATCATCAAAGATGTGAGGGTGAATCGGGAGATTCGGGCCAAGGAGGTGAGGGTCATCGATCCGGATGGCAAGCAGTTGGGGATTCTGCCTTTGGTCGAGGCCCTGCGGGTGGCTGCCAACGCCGATTTAGACCTGGTGGAGGTCTCTCCCAAATCCGATCCACCGGTCTGTCGCATCATGGATTTCGGAAAGTTCAAATACCAGCAGAGCAAAAAGGCCCAGGAGGCCAAAAAGAAACAGGCGACGGTCCACCTCAAGGAAGTGAAATTGAGACCCAAAACAGAGGAGCATGACCTCGAATTCAAACTCCGTCACATCGAGCGGTTTTTAAAGGAAGGAAACAAGACCAAAGTGACCATGATCTTCAGGGGGAGGGAGATCACCCACGCCGAGCTGGGCAAACAGTTGATGGAACGGATCATCGAGCGAACCAAAGAGTGGGGCAGGGTGGAGCAGCCGGCCAAATTCGAGGGAAGAAATTACGTCATGGTCCTGGCCCCCCAGACGCCAGGACAGAAGACCGGATAGAAGGCTTCGCGAGGAGGAAAGGAGGATTCCGTGCCAAAGTTGAAGACGAACCGGGGTTCGGCCAAACGATTCCGGGTGACCGGAACCGGCAAGGTGAAGACGAAGAGGGCGTTTGCCAGACACATTTTGACGAAGAAGTCGGCCAATCGGAAGCGGTCCCTGAGAAGACCCAAACTGATCGAAAAGGCCGATCTAAAGGGGATCAAACGATTGATGCCCTATCTTTGACCCTCCCTTCCAAAGAGGGGGAAGGGGCGGAAGGGCTGGCGGCCTTTCCATTGGAAAATTGACTGAGAAGGAGTTCGTCTCATGCCGAGAGCAAAGGGTGGACCGAAGACCAGAGCGAGAAGGAAGAAGATCTTGAAGATGGCCAAGGGGTATGTGGGAGGCCGAAGCCGCCTCTATCGGACAGCGGTCGATGCCGTCCACCGGGCCCTCGCCTACGCCTACAAGGACCGAAGGAGAAGGAAGAGGGATTTTCGGCGGCTATGGATTGCGAGGATCAACGCCGCGGCAAGGCTTCACGGCCTCACCTACAGCGGCCTGATGGATGCCTTGAAAAAGGCCCACGTCGAACTGGATCGGAAGATCCTGGCCGATCTGGCGGTGGCTGACCCCGGCGCCTTCTTGAAGATCGTCGAAAAGGCCAAAGCCGTCCGGGAGATGAAGCCTCTTCAAGCCTGAGAGCCCCTTTCTGGGCCTTGTCGTAGTGCACCGGAGCATCCCTCTGAGGTAGACGTCCTTGAGAGAAGAGCTGGAAAAGATCGCCGAAGAATCCCAGGCCCTCCTCGGTTCGGCTCAGACGGCCCGTGAGGTGTCGGAGATCCGTGTGAACCTCTTGGGGAGGAAGGGAAGGTTGACCCAGCTGCTCAAGCGGTTAGGAGAGCTTCCAGCCCCCGAGCGGAAGGAGATCGGGCGGAGGGCCAACGAGGTCAAGGAAGACCTCGAGGCGAAGATCGCCCAACGGCTCGAGAGGATCCTCCAGGAAGAGCGTGCGGCCTCCCTCAAGCGGGAGAAAATCGACGTCACCCTTCCGGGCCGACGGCTCGGCCTCGGAAAGAAGCACCCCCTGACCCAGACCCTCGAAGAGATCGTCCACATCTTTCTCCGTTTGGGGTTCGAGGTGGTCGAGGGACCGGAGGTGGAGCTCGACTACTATAATTTCGAGGCCCTCAATATCCCCAAAGGCCATCCGGCCAGGGAGATGCAGGCGACCTTCTTCATCTCTGAGGATGTCGTCCTCCGGACCCACACCTCCCCGGTTCAGGTGAGGACGATGGAGCTCAAGAGGCCGCCGGTTCGGGTCATCTGCCCCGGGGCCGTCTACCGATGCGACTCCGATCCGACCCATTCTCCGATGTTCCATCAGGTGGAGGGGCTGTTGGTGGACAAAGGGGTGACCTTCTCCGACCTAAAAGGGGTGCTCACGGTCTTCGTCCACCAGATGTTCGGAAAAGGGACTCGATTGAGATTTCGACCCAGCTTCTTTCCCTTTACCGAACCGAGCGCGGAGATCGACATCGAATGCTTTCTTTGCGATGGAAAGGGATGCGCGGTCTGTTCCCACACGGGCTGGCTCGAAATCCTCGGATCGGGCATGGTCGATCCGGCGGTCTTCCGATTTGTGAATTACGACCCAGAGGAGATCACGGGGTTTGCCTTCGGGATGGGCATCGAACGAATCGCCATGCTCAAATACGGCATCAGCGATATCCGCCTCTTCTTCACAAATGACCTGAGGTTCCTCAGACAATTCTGAACGTTCGACCATTAGGAGCAGAGCAAAGGGGTTTCTCCGATTTAGGGTTCAGGGAAGATGAAGGTCTCGCTCAACTGGCTCAGAGACTACGTGGACATTCGGCTCGACCTGAAAGATCTGGTCCATCTGCTGACCATGGCCGGCCTGGAGGTGGAATCGGCAACCCCCGTGGGCCAAGGATTGGAGAAGGTGGTCGTCGCCGAGATCGAGGCGATCCGGAAACATCCCAATGCGGATCGTCTCTCCCTGGTCCGGGTGAGGACTTCGGGCGAGAGGTTCTCCATCGTCTGTGGCGCCACCAATATCCGGGAAGGTCAGAAGGTGCCTCTCGCCCTGGTGGGAGCGAGACTTCCAAACGGCATCGAGATCAGAAGATCGAAGATCCGGGGAGAGGTCTCCGAAGGGATGCTCTGCTCGGAGATCGAACTGGGGCTCGGAGAGGACGCCACCGGTATCATGATCCTCGAGCCGCATCTCACCCCGGGGGTCCGATTGGACGAGGCCCTCGGGTTGTCCGACACGGTCCTCGACCTCAGCATCACGCCAAACCGCCCGGATTGTCTTTGCGTCATCGGGATCGCCCGAGAGATCGCCGCCCTCACCGGAGAACGCCTCCGGTATCCCTCTCTGGCGCTTCCGGACGAGGGGGATGAAATTCACCAGAAGACCTCTGTGACCCTTCTCGATCCGGACCTCTGCCCTCGTTATGTCGCCCGGCTGATCGAAGGTGTCACGGTCGGGCCTTCCCCTCGTTGGATGCAGAGCCGCCTGGAGAAGGTCGGGATCCGATCGATCAACAATGTGGTCGATGTCACCAACTATGTGATGATGGAGATGGGCCAACCTCTTCATGCCTTTGACTTCGACCTTCTCGAGGAGGGAAGGATCGTGGTCCGGAGGGCCCGCCAGGGCGAGACCTTTGTCACCCTCGACGGAGTTAAGCGGAGCCTGGACGAAGAGATGTTGATGATCTGCGATGGGGTCAAGCCGGTGGCCCTCGCAGGGGTCATGGGGGGGCTTAATTCGGAAATCCGCCCCCAGACCAGGACCGTCCTGCTCGAAAGCGCCTATTTTCACCCGGCGAACAACCGGAGGACTTCCAAGAGATTAGGGTTGGAGACCGAGGCCTCCTATCGGTTCGGAAGGGGTGTGGACTATGGAGGATGCCTCAGGGCAGCCGATCGGGCCGCCTCTTTGATCCGGCAGCTTTCCGGGGGCAGGGTGGTCGAGGGGGCCTTGGATGTCTATCCCAGACCGATTCGCCCTCCCTCGATTTCCTTGTCCCATTCCCGCGTCGGTCGGCTCCTCGGGATTGAGATCTCACCCCGGAAGATCGTCGCTTATCTGAGAAACTTGGAGATGGACGTTCAAGAAAACGGGGAAGGACGGTGGGTCGTCACACCTCCGACCTTCCGAAGCGACCTTGAGAGGGAGGTCGATCTGATCGAAGAACTGGCCCGTCTCGACGGGTATGATAAGATCCCTGTCACCCTTCCGACCGGCCCTCCCTCCTCTGAGGAGATGAGCCGGCAGCGGGTTCTTGAAGAGAGGGCCAAAGACCTTCTCGTCCAGCATGGATATCATGAAGTGATCACCTATAGCTTCACCTCGCCTTCGGCGCTCGATGGTCTCCATCTCCCTTCCGAGGACCCCAGACGCCGGATGGTCGCGATCCTGAACCCCCTGACGACCGAGATGTCGGTGCTCAGGACTTCCCTCATCCCAGGTCTGATCGAAACGGCCCGCTACAACCTCTCCCACCAGAACCGGAACCTGAAGCTCTTCGAGCTGAAGAAGATCTATCTGCCCCAGGAGGGCGAGAAGCTTCCCAGAGAGGTGCAGTTTCTCGCAGGGTTGGCCATGGGGATGGATCGAGATCCCCACTGGGCCTCGACCGCCCGGGAGATCGATTTTTACGACCTCAAGGGCTGCATCGAAGATCTCTGCGAGTTTCTTCAGATTCAAGGGGTCACCTTCCAAAAAACGGAGGAGATCCCTTACCTCCATCCGGGCAAGGCCTCCCAGATCCTCCTCAGGGGTGAGGCGATCGGGGTGGTCGGCGAAATCCATCCCGACACGTTGAGGTATTACGAGATTCCTGCGAGGGCCTACCTCTTCGAAATCGACTTTGAAGCCCTGGTCAAAGGGGTGACCGAGAAGAAGAAGGTTCAACCCCTCCCCAGATTTCCATCGGTCTTCAGAGATCTCTCCCTCGTCGTGGAGGAGGATCTCGAGGTGGAGAGAGTCGAACAGGCCATCCGCTCCCTGCAGCCGCCCTTTATCGACGAGATCAGACTTTTCGATCTCTACCGGGGGGCCCCGATTCCACAGGGCAAAAAGAGCCTCACCTATCGACTTCGATACCAAGCCAGCGATCGGACCCTGACGGATGAGGAGGTCAACCGAGTTCACGAACAGGTGATCCAGAGGCTAAGGGAGATCTTTCGAGCCGAATTGAGGAGTTGAAGCTTTTGGGGAAAGGAGGATGAGGCGATGACGAAGATCGACATCGTGGAGGCCATTTACGAGAAGGTCGGCTTTTCGAAGAAAGAGGTGGCCAGGATCGTGGAGACCATCTTCGACATCATCAAAGAGCATCTTCAGCACCATGACAAGTTGAAGATCTCGGGGTTCGGAAACTTCGTCGTCCGAAACAAGCGCTCCAGGCGGGGCCGCAATCCCCAGACCGGCGATGACATCGAGATCACCCCGAGGCGGATTTTGACCTTTAAGCCCAGCCAGGTGCTGAAAGCCAGCCTGAACCGGAGGGACCTCCAGCCTCAAGAACCCCAGGCTTCCCCGGAGGGAGGCGGCTTGGGATCATCCAGCTGAAGGGAGACTTCCATGGTCAACCCCTGACCGTAGTCCTTCACACCTGTTCGATGGGACAGGAGAAGGCCTTCAGCGAAGGGAGGTGAGCCAGCCGTGGTTAGATGGGTAGGGAAAGAAGAGGTAGAATCTCCTGCCTCGCAGGAGAGGCTCTTTTACCGGATCGGAGAAGTCAGCCGAATGACAGGGGTCAAACCCCATGTCCTCCGATACTGGGAGTCCGAATTCAAGGTGATCAAACCTCACAAAGGAGGCTCCCTCCAGCGACTCTATCGAAAGAAGGACGTCGACCTCATCCTCAAGATCAAGAAGCTCCTCTACGAGGAAGGCTACACCATCTCTGGAGCCAAAAGGAAGATCAAGGAGCTCGAGCGAGCCGAGCCCCCCAGGGTCCCATTGAGGTTGGTGGAGAGAAGGCCGAGGGAGAGGACCCAGGAACTGCTTTCGATCATCAGAGAAGAGCTGAAGGAGATCCGGAGGTTGCTGGAATAGAAGAAATTCGTCTGGACTTTTTCGAAAAAATTGAATATACTTTTCTCACGATTCCCAATTCTTGTTCGGGGCGTAGCGCAGCCTGGTAGCGCACTGGCATGGGGTGTCAGGAGTCGGAGGTTCAAATCCTCTCGCCCCGACCATCTTTTTTACCCCTGCTCATAGGATCTCCTCCCTTTGGTCCCCAATTCCCGGTCACCTTCCTCCCTTCATCCGTCGATCTTCAGGGTTGGGAAACCTCCCATCCCATTCGGAGTCGAGTAAAACGAAGAGGATTGTTGGGGGGGGGTTGGGATTGAAAAAGGGCGGCATCCTCCTCGCCCTCAATCCGGAAGTCTTTGTTGATGTCATGATGGGGATATGCTAAAATTTTTTCGATTCCATTTCCTTCGCCCTCATCCATGAAGCAGAGGCCGATTCTCTTGGTCACGAACGACGATGGCATCCATTCGAAAGGCATCCTCATTCTGGCCAAGGCCCTCCGGGAAGTGGGAGAGGTCTTCGTCGTGGCTCCGGACCGGGAGGAGAGCGCCATCGCCCATTCACTCACCCTCCATCGCCCCCTTCGGGTCGAGAAGATCAAGAGAAACTACTATGCCGTCGACGGGACGCCGGCCGATTGCGTCCATTTAGGGGTCAATGTCCTGCTGCCCCGCAGGCCCCAGCTCGTGGTGGCCGGGATCAACAAGGGTGGAAATTTGGGGGACGATGTGACCTACTCCGGGACCGTCTCGGCCGCTTTCGAAGGCACCCTTCTGGGAATCCCCTCCTTTGCGATTTCGTTGGTCGCCCGGAGCCATTTCAAGTTCGAGGGGGCGGCACGATTTGCCGTGAGGCTCGCCCGGTTCATCCTCAAGCACGGCCTCCCCAAGGATGTCCTCCTCAACGTCAACGTCCCCAACCTCAAAGAGGAGGAGATTCAATCCTACCGGATCACCCGTCAGGGGAGATGGGTCCATAACGGGAGCGGCGTCATCGAAAAGACCGATCCGAGAGGGAGAAAGTATTACTGGATCGGAAGTGGACAGTTCATCTTCGATCAGAAGAAGGATACCGATTTCGAGGCGGTCTCCCGATCCTCCATCTCGATCACTCCGCTCCATCTCGACCTGACCCATTATGGCTCCATCCGTCTTATGAAACAATGGAAGATTTGATCCCTCAAAAAGGGGGAAAGGGGGAAGAGATGAGGACGACATTGAGCGTCATCAAAGCCGACGTCGGAAGCATCGGAGGCCACATCCGGCCGAGCGAGAGGCTGATCCAGGCGGTCAAAGATTTCATAAACGAGAAGGGGAGGGGAGTGGTTCTTGACTCCTTCGTCAGTCACACCGGAGACGATATTGCGATCCTCTTCTCCCACACCCACGGCAAGGGAAGCGATAAGGTCCACGGCCTGGCCTGGGATGCCTTCGTCGCGGGGACGAAGGTGGCCAAGGAGCAGGGGCTCTACGGGGCCGGACAGGACCTGCTCAAGGATTCCTTTTCGGGAAACGTGAAGGGGATGGGTCCTGCGGTGGCCGAGATGGAGTTCGAGGAGCGGCCCAACGAACCCTTTCTCCTCTTCGCGGCGGACAAGACCGACCCGGGGGCTTACAACCTCCCCCTCTATCTCGCCTTTGCCGACCCGATGTACAATGCCGGCCTCATCCTCAGCCCCTCGATGAACAAGGGGTTTAAGTTCGTCATCATGGACGTCAATTATACCGAGGGCGATCGGGTGATCGAGCTCCATGCACCGGAGGAGCTTTACGACATCGCTGCCCTGCTGCGGGACAACCAGCGCTTCGTCATCGAAGCCATCTATTCGAGGAACACCGGAGAGATCGCGGCCTCGGTGAGCACGACCCGGCTTCACAATATCGCGGGCAAATATACGGGGAAGGACGATCCGGTGATGCTCGTCAGGGTCCAGGGCGCCTTCCCGGCCACGGGCGAGGTCTTGGCTCCCTTCAATATCGGCCATTATGTCGCCGGGTTCATGAGAGGGAGCCACACCGGACCCCTGATGCCTGTCAGGATGAACTCGACCATCTCCTACTTTGACGGACCGCCAGTGGTCTGCTGCATGGCGTTCTGTGTCCATGAGGGGAAGTTGACCGAGCCTGCCGATGCCTTCGACCATCCCTACTGGGACTGGGTGAGGGGGAACGTCTCCCGGAAGGCCACCGAAATGCGTCAGCAGGGATTTTCGGGCGCGGCCATGCTCCCCTACAACGAACTCGAATATGGGGGGATCGTCGAGAAGATGAAGGTCCTCGACCAGAAATTCACCGTGAGGAGATAGCCTCCCATGATCCAATTCGAACAGACCTTTATGAACTTTCTTCTCCAGCATCAGGAGAGGCACGGCCGAACCTACCATTTTCTGATCCTGATGGACGCCCTCCTCAGCGCAGGGAAGTACATCCAACACTACTACCTCACCGGGGCCCTGAAGGGATATCTGGGCTCGGCCGGTGGCAGAAATGTCCAGGGCGAAGAGGTGATGCGCATGGACGAGATCGCCCAGGAGATCACCCTTCACTATCTCAGGGCCTCGGGCCGGGTCATCCATGCGGTGAGCGAGGAGTCCGAAGGGATCATCGAGATGAACCCCGAAGGTCGATATTTTGTCTACTTCGATCCGATGGACGGTTCCTCCAATGTCCCCCATGGTCTTCCGATCGGATTCCTCTTCGGGATCGCGAAGCGAAATCTGGAAGGTCCAGAAGACGGACATCTCCGGCCGGGGAAGGAGTATATTGCCGCCGGCATGTTCGTCATCCCCACCGGGACCTTCACCCTGGCCCTCAAGGAGGCCGGGGCCTGGCAGTTTCACATCGATGAGACGATGAACTTCGTCCGACCTTCGAGGGTGATCCTTCCAGAGGACCCCAAGACCTGGGAGCTTTCCTTCAATTCGGCCAACCGGAATACCTATGCGCGGGGTGTCCAAAGGTGGATCGCCGAAAACGAGAAGAAATATGCCTTCCGGTATTTGGGCGCCCTGGCCGGGGACATCCATCGGCTCCTCAACAACGGCGGGATGTTCCTTTATCCCGCGATCGTCAACCATCCCGATCCCAAGAAGAATCGGCCGGAGGGAAAGCTCAGGCTGATGTATGAGGGGGCGGTGGTGGCCTTCATCTGTCGGGAGGCAGGCGGGGCGGCCGTGGATGAGACCGGGACGCCCATCTTGGAGATTCAACCCAGAAGACCCCACCAGCGGACCGCGCTCTACGTGGGTTCCAAACCCTTGGTGGAGGATATCGCAAGGGTTCTCACTGGTCATGGAGAAGCGCATCCCGGTCCTCTGTAATAAAATTTTCCCTTTTTCGACGTGCCCCTCGCCCATTTCCTCGAAAGGAGGACATCATGACCCAGAGAACCGTATCCCAATCCGATTTTGACAAGGCCCTTGAAATTGGCCGTCCCCCCAACGTCCGGAGGCTCTTCCCTCACTCCAGGGCCCTGATCGTGAGCGGCAAGGTGGTGGACCGGGCGATGAGGGCCAAAGGGAAGGCCATCGCCATGGCCGCCAATGCCCGAAATCAGCTCATCATCCGGGGCGTCCTTCTTGCGGCCCAGCGGGCCAATGCGCCGGTGATCATCGAAATCGCCAAATCGGAGGGAGGCACCAAGGCCTACTGCGCGGTCAATTACTGGAATATGGCGATCCTGGTCGATCAGGTCTGCAACGAGCTCGGGATCACCATCCCCGTGGCGATCCATGCCGATCATTATGGGATCCGAAACGAAAAAGACCTCGAGATGGCCAAAAGCGAAATCCCCACGCTCTTCGAGGCAGGCATGACCTCGATCGCCATCGATGCCTCTCACCTTCCGGACGATCAGAATTTGCTGGCCAATATCGCCCTCCATCCCTATGTCCCCAAGTGGGCAGGCCTTGAGACCGAGGTGGGCGAGATCAAGGGAGAGAGCGGGCTATCGACCGTGGAGGAGGCGCTCTTTCTCATCCAGGGCTTGAATGCCCATGAGATCTTTCCGGATTGGATCGCCTTGAATAACGGCACGACCCATGGCATCGAAGAGAAGGATTCGGGGATCCAGGTCCAGTTGACCGCGGAGATCCACAAGGCCCTCGAACCATATCAGGTCTCAGGGGCCCAGCACGGAACCTCGGGCAACAGCTCCGAGCGGCTCAGGCAGATCGCCCAGCAGACCCGGACGACAAAGGCCAATGTCGCCACGGCGCTCCAGATGATCTCCTGGGGGGTCCAGGTCAACGACTATGGAAATGCCATCCTGGACAAAGAGGGAAATTTCCTCAAGGTGAAGGACGCCGGCGTGGCCGAGGAACTCTGGCAGGAGATGGTGGCCTATGCCCAGTCGAAAAACTGGAAAAAGGGGGACTACAAGAACCTGAACCTCCCCTTTGAGAACAAGTTGATGGCCCAGCCCAGAGAGATCCGGGATCGGATCGTCAGGCAGGTAGAGGCCTTTGCCTACAAGATGATGACCGAGGTCTTTAACGCGACGGATACGGCCCCTCTTGCCATCGAGGCCATTCTGAAGGCGGGTTCCTATGACCTGGGGCCAAAGGTGGGCCGGATCGAAGATCCCGCGGAATGGACCGAGGAGAAGATCAGGGCGAAGGCCAGCCGGCTGCAGAGCGACAAGGGGGTTGCCGGAAGGTTTGACGATTGAGAAAGAACGGGGGACCAGGGATCCATGGCCAAACGCGTCTATATCGAGACCTATGGATGTCAGATGAACGAGCACGATTCGGCCCGGATCCTCTCCCTTCTGGAACGATTTCAATATGTGGAGACCAAGGAGCCGAAAGAGGCGGATCTCATCTTGATCAACACCTGCAGTGTCCGAAGAAAGCCGGAGCAGAAGCTCTACAGCGCCCTCGGGCGTTTCAGGAGATTGAAAGAGAAGAAGGGGACGGTCCTCGGGGTGGCTGGCTGTGTCGCCCAGCAGGAAGGGGAGAGGCTATTGGAGCGGATTCCCTACCTCGATCTCGTGATCGGAACCCATGCCATCCCCCGGCTCCCCCAGATGTTGGCCCGGCTGGAGGAGGCAGGGGAGAAGGGCTGCCAGACCGCGTTCGATCCTGAAGGACGGTATCTCGATCCGATCCTCCCCCAAAGGTCCTCCCCGGGCGTCAAATCCTTTGTGACCATCATGCAGGGGTGCAATCAGTTCTGCTCCTATTGCATCGTCCCCTTCGTCCGCGGGGAGGAGAGAAGTCGTCCCAGTCAGGAGATCGTCGAAGAGGTTCGGACCTTGGCCAGGAGAGGCGTCAAGGAGATCTGCCTCCTTGGCCAGAACGTCAATGCTTATGGGAAGGGTTCGAAGGATGGGGTCGATTTTCCCGAACTTCTTTCGAGGCTGAACGAGATCGAAGGGATCGAGCGGATCCGCTTCACCACCTCCCATCCCAAGGACCTTTCCGAGGCGCTGATTCAGGCCCATGGACGTCTCAAAAAGCTCTGTGAACATATCCATCTTCCCTTCCAATCCGGTTCCGACCGGATCTTGGAGGCCATGAACCGGGGTTATACCCGGGAATCCTACCTCGAAAAGGTCGCCCGACTGCGGGAGACCTGTCCGAGCATCGCCATCACAGCGGACGTGATCGTCGGTTTCCCAGGAGAGGAAGAGAGGGATTTCGAGGAGACCCTCGAGTTGGTGGAGAGGGTCCGGTTCGATGACCTCTTCTCCTTCAAATATTCTCCGAGAAAGGGGACGAGGGCCTCGGAGATGCCGGATCAGGTGGACGAGGGGGTGAAGCAGGAGAGGCTGATCCGCCTCCAGAGACTCCAGCGGGAGATCACCCTTGAGAAGAACCGGGCCATGGAGGGACGGATCGAGGAAGTCCTGGTGGAGGGGCCCAGCAAGCAGAACCCGAAGGATGTGACCGGCAGGACCCGCACCCACAAGGCGGTCAACTTCGAAGGAGGGCTTCACCTGGTGGGACAGCTGGTTGAGGTCAGGATCGTCCAAGGCTATGCCCATTCCCTTCGAGGCGCCCTCGTCGCCAACCCCACCTAAGAGTACCCCCTTGGGACCCCGCCTTTAGGTATGCTTCATGACGATGCTGGAGATGATGTTGGCCGCCTCGTCTCCGCGGTCGGCCGCGTTGCTGAGATGGCGATAGATCTCCCGCATCTTTAACATATAGACGGTATCGGTGCCCTTGAAGAGATCGGCGAGGGCCCGGTGATAGGCCTTCTCCATCTGATTTTCATAGGCCTTGGCCTTCACCGCATGCTCCGAGGCGATCTTGGGATAGTCTTTCAAAATCTTCACCGCATCGTTCAACTCCCGGGCAGCCTTTCGGAGGATGTTGACCATCTCGACGATGTGGTGGTCTCCCTGAACGCCGTAGATCTCCATCTCGTCCACCGTGGTGTTGGCATAATCGACCACATCGTCGATGGCGCGGGAGAGCTGGTAGATGTCCTCCCGGTCGATGGGGGTGATGAAGGTCTGATCCAGCTCCTGGATCAGGATCCGTCTCAGCTCGTCGGCCTCCCTCTCGATTTGGCGGACGAGGTTGGCCTTCTCCTTCGTCCCATCCTCCACATAACTGGCCAATGCGTCGAGCCCCTCGAGGCTTTTCGAGGCCTGGCGGGCGAGGAGATCGAAGAAGCGATTTTCGCTGCCGGAGAAGGGCCTTTTCCTCTTGAGAAAGTCGAAGACCATGAGTCGCTCCCCTCAAAATTTAGGATGCCCGATGCGGATCAAAGAGAACGTCAGCGCAGCCATCAGGGCCGAGGCCGGAATGGTGATGACCCAAGCCAAGAGGATGTTCTTGGCCACCCCCCAACGGACCGCGGAGAGCCTCTGGCCGGCGCCCACCCCCATGATGCTTGAGGCCACCACGTGGGTGGTCGATACGGGCCCGCCGACAAGGGCGGCCCCGAAGATGACGAGGGCGGAGGAGGTCTGGGCACAGAAGGCATGGACCGATCTCAGTCGATAGATCTTTGAGCCAAGGGTTTTGATAATTCGCCATCCTCCGCTTGCTGTGCCGAGGGCGATGGCCGCGGCGCAGCTGGCCACGACCCAGAAGGGAACCCGGAAGTCAGGGAGGAGGCCGAGGATGAAGAGGGACATGGCGATGATGCCCATCGATTTCTGCGCATCGTTGGCACCGTGGCTCAGGGAGAGGGCCAGGGAGGAGAGGATCTGGGCCCGATTGAAGAGATGAGCGATCCCAGGAGGGGCCTCCCGGGCCAGGTGAAAAGTGATCTTGAGCACCAAGGTCCCAAAGACCAAGCCCAACACCGGCGAGAGGATGAGGACGGAGACCACATAGAGGAGGCCTTTCCAAAGGATCTTGTCAGGACCGTAGGCGATCCACACGGCCCCGATCATCCCGCCCACCAAGGCATGGGAGGAGCTGGAGGGCAATCCCCAGGCCCAAGTGAGGAGGTTCCATGCGATAGCCCCGGTGAGGGCAGCGATGACCAGGGCGATCGAGAGGTCGACCTGTTTCGGATCGAAGGCGGACAGATCGACGAGGCCCTTTCCGATGGTCTGAGCTACGGCAGTTCCCAACAAGAAGGGCCCGACGAAATGGGCCACCGCGGCCAAGCCCAGCGCCCGTTTTGGGGGCATGGCGCCGGTGGCGATGATCGTGGCCACCACGTTGGCTGCGTCGTGAAAGCCATTCGAGTAATCGAAAAAGAGGGCCAACCCCACCATCAGGATGGCCAGGGAGAGGATTCCGTCTTCGATCGTCCTTCCTCCTGGATGAGCTATTGACCTGTGTAGACAGGTTATAATGGGAAACGCCGGTCCTGTCAAATCCGTCTCAGCAGCTCCTCTGGGCTCTCGATGAGGAGGTCCGCCCCGGCCTTAAGCAGGGCCTCCCGGAGCGTCGGCCGATGGTGGCGACCTCGGAGAAAGCCGATCGCCGTCATCTGGGAACTCTTCCCGGCGGCCCGGGCCGCCCTCATATCGTCCACCACGTCTCCGACATAACCGCACCGAGGACGGGAAATTCCTATCTCCTCGATCACCTTCAACAGGGAGTAGGGATGGGGTTTGGTCCGTTGGACCCTTCTTCCCGTCTCCCTGTAGATCCGGCGCTCTTCCTCCTGGCATTCGTCCAGGGTGACGACGGCATCGAAGTAGGAGGCGATCCGGAATCGCTTGAGGGCAAGTTCCGCCTCCCTTCTCGGCCGTCCACTTGCGATCCCGAGCTTCAGGCCTCGCTTTCGGAGGGCGGAGAGGATCCTCCTTCCGATCAAGAGCCTCTCCCTCAGGTAGAGGCCCTCCCCCCTGTAGAAGCGGCGCGGGAGGCCGTAATGGGATGGGAAGCGCTCCCCCAGGTAGAGCTCCTGAAAGATCCGCTTGACCAGGTTCTCCCGGTCAAGATCACCCGAATCGTAGACCCAGCCTTCGAACCTTCCTTTCAGGGCCGATCGAATCCCCTTCGGTCCCCCTCCCGAGGCCTTGACCGCGTCTAAGAAGCTCAAGAGGGATTCCCTCGAGGGCCGAAAGGGGTTGGGTCTCCCGACGCTGGAGAGCCTTTGCCGGAGAAAGAGGACCGCCTGATCGAGGGAAGAGACATTCCGCTTTCGGGAGAGGGAAGGGAGCTTGAATTCGGAGAGAAGGTAGCGGAGGAAACCCGAGGTCAGGTCCCAATCGTTGTTGAAACCCCCAGCGGATTTGAAGAGGGTGATCTCCTCGTTCGAGACCCGAATGGGTTTCAACCCCAAGCATTGCTCAAGGTAGAGGCCGATGGTCTGCTGGATGGCCTTTCGGTAGGACTGGGAGACGTCGACCAGCACTCCGTCCATGTCGAAGATGAGAAGGTCGATCATGCCGCTCCAATCTTCGGGTTCTTTCCCCCTACCGGTTTCGTCAGTCCTTTCTTTCGATCTCTTCCATCACGGCCCTGACGAGGCTATCCACATCGAGCCCCTGCATCCGGTAGAGGTCTTCCGGTTTGCCGGAGGCGCCGTATCGGGAGATTCCCAGCTTGCGGAAGCGGACCGATCGTCTTTGCTCCGCTAAGACATTGGCGATGAGGCTTCCCAGCCCCGTTTGGACATGATGGTCTTCGTAGGTGATCACCCTCCCGGTTTGGGCCGCCCGGAGGATGGCTTCGAGATCGAGGTCGCTCATGCAGGAGAGGTTGAGGATCTGGACTTCGATCCCCTCCGCCTTCAATCGGGCCCAGGCCTCGAGGGCCCGATGGACCATGCTACCGGCGGTCAGGATGGCGGCGTCCTTTCCGTCCCGGATCAGGTCGGCCTTTCCGTAACGGAACTCATAAGGGGTGGCAAAATAAGGATGCCCGTCTTCGGTGAGGATGATCGGCGCCGGGGAGCGTCCCATGGCCACGAGGAAATTCCCCTCCGCCCTGGCCACATATCGGATCACGCGGTCGGTCTGGTTCGGGTCGGCCGGCACGATGATCTTGAATCCGAAGAGGTTTCTCATCACCCCGATATAGTCGATACATTGATGGGTCTTCCCATCCTCGCCCACGTCAAGGCCGTTGTGGGTGCAGATGAGCTTCAGGTTCGTCTCGTTCAGATCGTTGAGACGGTGCTGATTGTAGGTCTCATCGATGCCGAAGACGCCGAAGTCGGCGAAGAAGGAGAGCAGGCCCGTGGTGGAGATGGCCCCGGAGAGGGTGGCCGTGTGGTGTTCCTGGATGCCACTCTGAAAGAAATGGTCGGGAAACTGTTTGCCAAAAAGGTTCGTCTTCGTCGAAGAGGCCAGATCGCAGTCGAAGACGACGATCGGAAGCGAGCCATCGGGCCGGAGGTTGGCCCTGCCCAGATCGAGCAGGGCGTTTCCGAAGGCGGTTCGGTTGTCCAGCCTCTGGTCCTTTCCGTAATCCCTCGGCCTTCCCTCGTTCAAGGGGATGACGGTTTTCGGATATCTCCTCCCCTCATAGAGGAGGCCCCCCCTCTGCCGGAGGTCCCGATACCGATCCAGGTCGTCTTCCAGACCCAATTCCTGAATCGCCCTTCGATACTCTTCGAGGGTCAGGGCCCTCCCGTGGAACTCTTCCTTTCCCTCCATGAAGGAGACGCCCTTGCCCATGACGGTGTGAGCGAGGATGGCCGTGGGGTGATGGAAGAGGGTCGCCTCGCGGCAGGCCTGGTAGATCTCCTGGAATTGATGCCCGTCGATCTCGATCACCCGCCATCCGTCCGACTCGAAATTCTTGGCGATATTCTGGGGCATGATCTCGCCGGTGACGCCGCTGATCTGTCTCTGGTTATAATCGATCAGCACCGTTAGATTGTGAAGGCCATATTTGATGGCGAAGCGCCGGGCCTCTGAAATCTGGCCCTTCTGTTGTTCGCCACATCCCATGGCCACAAAGACATGGAAATCTTTCTTCAAGACCTTGGCCGCCAGGGCAAATCCGCATCCGGCCGAAAGTCCCTGGCCGAGATTGCCCGTGTTCCAGTCGAGACCCGGGATCCCTTTTTCCACGTGTCCCTCGAAGGGGCTGCCCGCCCTCCTGAAGTGGACGATGGCCGTCTCGATCGGGAAGAATCCCGTCCTCCCCAGGGCCGCATAGACGCCCGGAGAGGTGTGGCCATGGCTGATGACGAACCGATCTCTTTCTGGGTCCTCCGGATGTTTGGGATCGATCCTGGCGTTTGTGTAGAGGACGAGATAGAGATCGATGGAGGACATCGACCCGCCGGGATGGCCCGAACCGGCCAAGGTCGTCATTTTCAAGATGTCCCCCCTGGCCAGCCTGGCCAATTCCGAGAGCCTTTGAACCGTGGCAGGGTCCAGCTTTTCGGCCTCGAATCGCTTCCGGAGCATCCTCGTCCCTCCCCTCGGTCGGTTGACCCCTAACTTTATAATAGGGGTTGAATCCTTTGCAAGTCCCATTTAAGATTGGCCTCAAACGGAGGGCGACGAAGGATGGGAGGGATTGAATGGCAGGGGAGGCGCTTTCCCTGCCGCCTGATCATCTTCGACAAGGATGGGACGCTTATCGATTTCACCTCGACCTGGGTTCCCCTCATTCGAAGACGGATCTCTCTTCTCTTGAGGAGATTGAAGAGGGATGGCGCCCTGGAGGCCTCCCTCTTGAAATGTTGGGGGATCGACCCCTCAAGCGGCCGGGTGGACCCCAGAGGCCCTTGTCCGGTCTCGTCCCGCTCAGAGGAGATCGTCATCGCGACGATGGCCCTCTATCAGGCCGGATATCCCTGGGATGAATCGAAGGAGTGGGTTCTTAAGGCCTTCGATGAGGCCGATGCCGAAAGGGATTGGCGCCGGGAGGTCGTGCCGGTTGAGGGGATCGAGAGGTTTCTTTCGGAGCTCAAAGAGAACGGCTTTTTTACGGCCTTAGCCACCAATGACGAGCGGAAAGATACAGAGGCCATCCTTCATCACCTCGGCCTTTGGGGCCTGTTCGATGTGATCCTCTGCTGGGGCGAGGTTTACCCTTCAAAACCCCATCCTGAAACGGTCTTCACCATCTGCAGAAGATTAGGTCTCTCTCCGGACCAAGCGGCGATGGTGGGGGACTCTGTGACGGACATGTTGATGGGAAAGAGGGCAGGGGTGGCCGTGACGGTGGGGATCCTCGAAGGGGGGGTGACCCCTCGTGAGGAGCTTGAGACGGTGGCAGACCTGGTCGTCGAATCGATCCGAGAGTTAAAGACCTTTACCAGTTGAAAGGTTTGCAGGAGGGTTTCGAGGCCGATCGGCGCCTGGAATCGAAAAGAAAAAAAGAGGGCGTTTCTTTGACCCACGCCCTCTTTCAGGAAGGGAGAAGAGAGATTACTCGACTTTGATCTTGATCTCCTTCTTCTTCGCCTCTTCGGATTTCGGGAGGACGATCTTAAGGACCCCGTTTTTGTAAGTGGCGTTGATCTTATCGGCCTGGACCTCCCTCGGAAGCCTTATCGACCTGGAGAAGGCACCAAAACTCCTCTCGATCAGGTGGTAATTCTCCTCTTTCTCCTCCTTCTCCTGCTTCTTCTCGCCTTTGATGGTCAGAATACCCTCGCTCAGGGAGATGTCGATATCCTTCGGGTCGAGGCCGGGGACCTCGGTTTTGACCACAATGTCATTTTTCGTCTCCGAGACGTCGAGGGCAGGATACCATTCCACCGCTTCCTCCCCACGTTTTCTCAAACCGCCTTCAAAGAAGGAATCCCAAAGCCGATCCATCTCCCTTCGCATCCTTTCGAATTCCCTGAAAGGCGAAATCTCTCTGAAAGGCCTCCAAAGCTCAAGCTCCTTCGCCATAACCATCCCTCCTTTTCAGACATGATGAATTTCCTTAGGAAACCACACAAAAGATAATCACCCTTTTCCATTTGTCAAGTCCGATAGGCCGGGCACCTTGAAACTGGGGAATTTTCTGTTATGATTGAATTATTCTATTCGAAAGGAGGAGTGCATGATGGCTTACGGGGCAAAAGACTACAATCATCTCATCGGGATGGAAGGTTTCAGCGAGACCCTCTTGAAGAACCACTTCACCCTTTACCAGGGATATGTGACCAATACGAATAAACTCCTTGAGACCCTCGGGGAGATGGCAAAGGGAGGAAAGATTGGTACCCCGGAATACGCAGAGCTGAAACGCCGGTTGGGATGGGAATTCAACGGCATGAGGCTCCATGAGCTCTATTTCGAAAACCTCGGAGGGAAAGGGGCTCTCAATAAGGAGGGCAAACTGGGGAAGAAGCTCTCGGAGGATTTCGGAAGCTACGAGGCCTGGGAGGCCGATTTCAAAGGCGTCGGCACGATGCGGGGGATCGGATGGGCGGTCCTTTACCAGGATCCGGTGAACGGAAAATTGTTCAATCAATGGATCAACGAGCACGACGTGGGCCATCCGGCGGGTTGCCAACCCCTGTTGATCCTGGATGTTTTTGAGCACGCCTTCATGATCGATTACGGATTGAAGCGGGCCGATTACATCAACGCCTTCTTCAAGAATATCAAGTGGGAGGCGGTGGAGGCCCGATTGAAGTGATCGGTTTTTTAGGAGCTGCCAGGATGACGAAAGGGCGGTCTTAATGATCGCCCTTTCTTTTCCGGTCTTCCACGTTGGAGAGCGGCGATTTCCTTCAGCTCCATGATAGGAGAAAAAGGATGGTTTGGAAGATCCTTCACATAGGGGCGGGCCTCTTGTGGATCCTTTTTGTCCTCCCCCTTCCTACGAGCAGCCAACCGAAGTCGATCCTCTTGGCCACGACGACGAGCCTCCTGGATTGCGGGCTTCTGGACGTCCTCCTTCCAGTTTTCGAAAGCAAGACGGGATACTCTGTCAAGCCGATTGGCGTGGGTTCGGGGCAGGCCATCGTGATGGCAAAGAGGGGCGAGGCCGATGTGCTCCTGGTCCATTCCCCTGAAGCCGAGAGAAGGCTTTTGGACGAGGGGCACGGGATCCGGCGAAGGCCTGTGATGTTCAATACCTTTTTAATCGTCGGTCCCGTCGAAGATCCAGCGGGGGTGCGCAAGGCCTCCAACGTTACGGAGGCCTTCCGACAGATCGCCTCAAGACGATCCCTCTTTTTGTCCAGGGGAGATCGCTCCGGAACCCATGAGAAGGAACGATCCCTCTGGAAGGCCTCAGGCATCGATCCCGAAAGGGAGCGATGGTACCAGGAGACGGGCCTCGGGATGGGACAGACTCTCCATATGGCTTCCGAAAAAGGGGCCTATACCCTGACGGACAGCGGGACCTATTTGGCCCTGAGGCAGAAGGTTCGGTCGGTGCGCCTCGGACCGGAAGACCCTCTGCTTCTGAATGTCTATCATGTGATCGAGGTAAACCCGTCGAGATGGCCGAAGGTGAACGGGGCTGGGGCAAGGGCCTTTTCCGACTTCCTCTTTTCGAAGGAGGCCCAGGAGATCATCCTCAGCTACGGGGTCGGTCGGTATGGGGCCCGTCTCTTCCTCCCTGTGACGAAGATAGACGGAGGGCATTAGATGGACTTGATCCTCGACGGCCTCAAGAAGGCCTTCTGGTTGTTGATCACCGGAGACCCAGAGATCGTGGAGATCGCCCTTCTCTCCCTCAAAGTCTCCGCAACGGCCACTTTGATCAGCCTCCTGATCGGGATCGCCACCGGGACCGCCCTCGCCCTGACCCCGTTTCGGGGGAGGCGGTTTGTGATCAGCCTCATCAACACGGGGATGGGGGTTCCTCCGGTGGTGGTCGGGCTCTGGGTCACGATCTTCTTATGGAGAGGCGGGCCTCTCGGTTTTTTAGGGATCCTCTATTCACCTTCGGCCATGATCCTCGCCCAGGCCATTATCGCCACCCCCATCGTGATGGGTGTGACCGTGGCAGCCATCCAGCACCTCCCCGAAAAGCTGAGGCTCCAGATTTTGGCCCTCGGGGCCACCCGATTTCAGATGGTCTGGATATTGATCCGGGAGGCCAAGCTTCCCTTGCTTGCGGGCGTGATGGCGGGGTTTGGAGGGGTCATCTCAGAGGTGGGGGCCTCCCTCATGGTGGGAGGGAATATCAAGGGATACACCCGGGTTCTGACGACCGCGACGGTGACCGAGACGAGCCGGGGCAATTTCGACGTGGCCATCGCCTTGGGATTGATCCTCTTCCTCCTTGCCTACGGGATCAATCTCATTCTCACAACGATTCAACAGAGGGAAAGGGTGAGATGACCCTTCTGGAAGTCAGGGACCTCAGGGTCGAGAGAGAGGGCGAGCTCCTTTTGAACATCCCTTCCCTTTCAGTTAAAAGGGGCGAAACCCTCGCCCTCATCGGACCCAACGGGGCAGGAAAGACCACTTTGCTTCAGACCCTTTCATTCCTCTCCGGCCCCTTCCATGGGGAGATCCTCTTCGAGGGCCAGAGGGTCGGGAGGGATCTTTCTGTTTTGGCCTACCGGAGAAAGATCGCCCTCGTCTTTCAGGAGCCCTTGCTGTTCAACACCACCGTCTTCCAAAATGTCGCCTCTGGGTTGAAGATCCGTAATGTGAAGAAGCGGGAGATCCAGGAGAGGGTGATGGAAGAACTGGAACGTTTCGGGATTTCCCACCTCAGCCAGAGATCGGCCAAGACGCTATCGGGAGGGGAGGCCCAGCGGACGAATCTCGCCCGGGCCTTCGTCCTTCGACCCGAGCTGTTGCTCCTGGACGAACCCTTCGCCTCCCTCGATCCGCCCACACGAGAATCGCTGCTGATCGATCTGGAGCGGGCGTTATTCCGCACGAAGACCACCACCCTTTTTGCGACCCATGACCGGCAAGAGGCGCTGAGGCTTTCCGATCGGGTAGCGGTGATGCGATCCGGTCGGATCGAACAGATCGGCTCACCCGAAGGGGTGATGAATCATCCGGCAACGGAATTTGTCGCCTCCTTTCTGGGGGTGGAGACGATCCTCTCCGGGAGGGTGATTCGAACCGGGGAGGGGACCTTCGTGGCCTCGATGTCCGATCAGGAGGTCGAGGCGGTGGGAGAGGTCCGGTTAGGAGAACGGGTGGTGCTCTGTATCCGGCCTGAGGACGTCACCCTCGCCATCCCTCCGGTGAAGGGCCAAACCAGTGCGAGAAATCTCTTCATTGGAAGAGTATCGAAGATCGTCCCCTTCGGGCCTTATCAAAAGGTTCACCTCGACTGCGGGTTTCCGCTGGTGGCCTATATCACCCATCCTTCGCAGAAGAACCTCTCTTTGACCGAGGGAAAGGAGGTGGCCGTTTCGTTTAAGGCCTCGGCGGTCAAGATCCTCAAGAAAGGGTGAGGGATGAGGGGGCAGGCGAGAGGACTACCGACGGCGGTGGTAATAGTGGAACCCGAATCCCCAATACCATCTGGGACCATAATACCACCAAGGATCGAAAAGGTAGGGGTAGGGGTCGTAGAGATAGATGGGTTCGGGCCAGAGATGGATCTGTTTGCCCGCGACGAGGGGATAACGGTAATCCATTTCCCCAAGGGGTTTGAGCTTGGCTCCGAGAATCTCTCCGGCCACGGTGATCCGCCTTCCGCTCCGGAGAGGATAAGGGTCCAGCCACTTTTCTGACAAGACCAAAAACCTGCCCTCGGAATAGGCCCCGCCTTTCGGCTCTCCCCTCCAACCGAGGGGCCTCTGGTAGACCTCGATCTGGGTGGCCCCCTCTCTCAGGCTAACGGTTTCGATGATCTCTCCACCCCAGACCACCCACCTCCCTTTATAAGCCTCTGGGTCTTGGCGAACCTGGCTCAGGGTGAGGGCGGGGTTGGCTTTGACCCTCAGGTCCTTGGAGATCACGTGGGCACATCCGGAGAGAAAGAGGAACAAGAAGAGGCAAATGGCACGGGAGAGGGTGGTCATGGTTTACTCAGACGTCCCTTTCCCCTGGGGGGTTGAAACGATCCAGGAAGATCGAAGGAATCGGCTCATTCGATATAGAGGAGGGTGTAACGTTTCACGCCGCCCGGCGTTTTGACCACGACCTCGTCATCCACCTCTTTGCCGATGAGGGCTTTTCCGAGGGGAGAGGCGATCGAGATCTTTCCATTAGGGATGTCGGATTCATCCGGCCCGACGATCTGATAGGTGACCCTCTCGCCGGAGTCGCAATTTTCAAGGGTAACGGTCGACCCGAAACCTACCTTGCCATCCGAGGAATTGGGGACGTCCATGATCTCGGCGTTGGCCAGTTTCTGTTCGATCTCGCGGATCTTCGTCTCCACAAAGGCCTGCCGTTCTTTGGCCGCAGTATATTCGGCATTCTCGCTGAGGTCTCCGTGGGCCCTTGCCTCCTCGATGGCCTTGATGACCTGGGGTCTGACGACCTTCTTCAGATGCTCGAGGTCCTTGACGAGGTTGTTGTATCCATTACGGGTGATGGGCGTTCGCGCCATGAAAAAACTCCTTTAACGAAAATAACTATAGCCAACGGAGATCGAGTTTGTCAACCGACCCGGAAGGGGGGAAGGCCCTCAGCCACGGGCCTTCCCCCCAGGACCGATTGCGTCGGGAGGATTACAGGTTGATGTTGGAATATTTTTTCCAGGGTCGGGCGACCTGCTTGTTTTCGAGGATGTCGAGGGAGGTGCAGATGTACTTCCGAGTATCATGGGGCATGATGACATCGTCCACACAGCCTCTTTCGGCGGCCTGATAGGGATGTTCCAGTTTCTGCCTGTACTCTTCGATCAGTTTCTTGGCGGTCTCCTTCGGGTTCGGAGCGGCCTTGATCTCTTTGGCGAAGATGACGCTGGCCGCCGTATCCGCTCCGACGATGTTGATCCTCGCCGTGGGCCAGGCGAAGCAGAGGTCGGCCCCGATGCTTTTGTCGAGCATGGCATAATGGGCCCCTGCATAGGATTTTCCGATGATGATGGAGATCAGGGGCACGGTCGCCTCTGCCCATGCGAAGAGGGTTTTGGCCCCGTGCCGGAGGATTCCCTTCCACTCCTGGGGAGAGCCGATCCAGAAACCCGGGCAGTCGACGAAGGTGACCAGTGGGATGTTGAAGAGGTCACAGAATCTCACGAACCTGGCCAGCTTGTCTGCCGCATCGTAGTCAAGCCCTCCCATTAAGACCTTGGGTTGATTGGCCACAATCCCGGCCACCTTCCCGTTGAAACGGGCAAATCCCACGATGAGGTTGCGGGCGAAGTACCGGTGGATCTCGAAGAAGGTCCCCTTGTCGACGACCTTTTCGATGAGGGGATACATATCGTAGGGGACCCGAAGCTGGGGGTCGGGGATGAAGTCGTCCAGTTCGGGAATCTCTCGGTTAGGGTCATCTCCGGTCTCGATCCGAGGGGGCTTCTCTCGATTGTTCGAAGGGAAATAGGAGAGAAGCTTCCGGCAGAGCTCGATACATTCCCGATCGTCTTCGCCGACGATGTGGGTCCCGCCCGATTTGACGGCATGGGCCTGCCAACCGGCCAGTTCCTCGAGGGAAATATCCTCTCCGGTCTGGGTCTTGACAAAGGCCGGGCCTGCAATCCCCATGAACCCGGTCTTTTTGCTCTGGATGAGAAAGTCGTTCATGATGGGATGGTAGGCTTGTCCTCCCAGGCAGGGACCGAGGAGCAGGGCGATCTGGGGGATGATTCCGGAGGCGAGGATCTGGGCCCGGAAGGTCCATCCGTAGGCCTCCAGGGTATCGAACCCTTCCTGAAGGCGCGCCCCACCGGAGTCGTTGATGCCCACAAAAGGCCACCCTTTCTCCTTGGCGAAGTCGCAAGCCCAGACGAACTTCTTTCCATGGTATTCCCCGAAGGTCCCGGCCATGGCCGTGAAGTCCTCGGAGGCGACGACGACGTATCTTCCGTTCACTTTCCCGTAGCCCGTCACCACCCCTTCGGCCGGAATGAACCTCTCGGCCATTCCGAAATCGGTCTGTCTATGCTTGATGAAAGGCCCGATCTCGACGAAGGTGCCAGGATCCATGAGCCAATCGATTCTCTCCCGGGCATTCGTCTGGCCCTTCTCACGACGTTTCTCGATCTCCTTGGGTCCGCCCATTTCGAGGATGGCCTTGCGCCTCTTCATATAGTCCTCATACATCGCATCGAACTTTCCCATCCTTTTCTCCTTTCTATGTTAAGATTTTCGTTGATTTATGAATTTTTTCACAATATATTTAGCAGATCAGGCCTCTAATCGCAAGAAATATTTTGCTTTACATTTTCCGCCGTTTCTGATAACCTATAACCTATGAAAATTTCAACCAAAACCAAACTCGCCCTCCTCTTTCTCGGCCTGGCCTGCTTTATCGGCGTCATCACAAGCCTGCTGGTCAATTCCCTGATTACAAACCAGATCATCAAGGAGGCCCAGGAGAGGGTCAAACATGACCTCGATACGGCAAGGTTTGTCTATTCTATGAAAATGAGGGAGATCGACCGGGCGATCCGGTGGGCTTCGATCAGACATGTTTTAAAAAAGGCCCTGAAAGAGAGGAACGTGACACCCATTCGAGAGGAGCTGACCGCGTTGATGGTGGAGGAGGGGCTCGATTTTCTCCTCCTGACCGATCGGGAAGGAAGGGTCCTCTTCCGTGTGCATAACCCCAAGGTCGAAGGGGACAGCCTGATCCATCAGCCCTCCATCCGGGCGGCTTTGGAGAGGAAGGGGATTTCAGGGACGGAGGTCATGACGAGGGAGGAGCTTTTAAGAGAAGGGGAGGCGCTGGCCAACAGGGCGGCTCTGAGGTTGATCCCCACCCCAAAGGCGAAACCCACGGACCAACAGGAGGAGACCTCGGGCCTGATCCTCCGATCGACCCACCCCGTCCTCGATTTCAGCGGAGAGGTCCTGGGGGCCCTCTCCGGGGGTGTGCTCCTGAACCGGAACAACGAGATCGTGGATCTGATCAAGAATATCGTCTTTAAAGACGCCAAATACAAGGGAAAGGATGTCGGCACGGCCACCATCTTCCTAAGGGATGTGAGGATTGCCACGAACGTGCTCGACCGGGAAGGGAAGCGGGCCATCGGGACGTTGGCGATGAAAGAGGTCCAAGAACAGGTCCTCGAGAAGGGAATGCCGTGGATTCAGAGGGCCTTCGTGGTCGACGACTGGTATATCACCGCCTATGAACCCATCCGGGATATCGAGGGAAGGATCGTGGGGATCCTTTACGTCGGCCTTCTGGAGAGCCGATATACCCTGATGAAGGAGAGGCTCATCCTGCTCTTCTTCCTCCTGTCGATGTCGGCGATGCTCGTGGCCCTGACGATCTCCTTTCTCCTCTCTTGGAAGGTTCCTAAGAGCCCTTCCCCCTTGGGAGAGGGTTAATCCTCCCCCTCCGGACCCGATTCTCCTTCCTTTCGAGAGCCTCCCTTGAGGCCTCTCCAGAGGCCTGAGAAGAGAAGGTAGAGGACCACGACCGCGATGCCGATCCCCAAGAGATTGGGCGCCCCGAACTGTTTCAGAAAATTGGCGAGGGATTCTACCGTTTCCATCTTTTAACCGATCAGGTTTCGGTCCAGGGTCCGATACTGGATGGCCTCTGAGAGATGGGCGGGCCGGATCCCATCATTTCCCTCGAGATCGGCGATCGTGCGGGCGACCTTCAAGATCCTCGTATAGGCCCGGGCGCTCAAACCGAATTTATCGATCGCCATCTCGAGCAGTCGATGGCTCGGCTCGTCGATGGCGCAGAATCTTTTGATGTGGCGGTTGGTCATCTGGGCATTGCAGAAGATCTTCATCCCCTTGAATCGATCGAGCTGAACCTTTCTCGCCCGGTCGACCCGTTTCTTGATCTCCTCCGAGGATTCTCCGGGGTCCCGGCTGGCGAGGTCGCGGTACTTGACCGCGGGGACCTCGACGTGAATATCGATGCGGTCCATCAAGGGGCCGGAGATCTTGGCGCGGTACCGCTGGATCTGCGGGACCGTGCAGGTACACTCGTTGTTGGGATCGGTGTAGTAACCGCAGGGACAGGGGTTCATGGCTGCCACGAGCATGAAGCGGGCAGGGTAGGTGATGGAGGTGGCGGCCCGGGAGATCGTGACCCTCTCCTCTTCGAGGGGCTGCCGCATCACCTCGAGGACGTTCTTCTTAAATTCGGGCAGTTCATCGAGAAAAAGGACACCGTTGTTCGGAAGTGGCGAACCTTCCATTCGTTGGCCTTTTCTGAAATTTCTTGCGAAATCGATGGGATATGTAATTTATAACTGATTTCTTTATTCGGGTGCAAAAGGATGACTTCAAAAAGCGATCTCAATATCTTTCTTCTCTCAGACTCGTTGGCCTCGGTGATAATTTCTTGGAACACCTCCAGAAGTTTGAGGATATCGGTATGCTTCTGGGGAATAGCCTCCTGCATCCTGATATCTTTCTGTATGGTTTCTGCTTCTTTCTTTTTTGACTGGATCTGCTTTTCAAGTTTTTCGATTTTCAATTTATGAGTTCGTATTTCTTCCTTCGTATGTAAAAATTCATACAGCTCCATCAGCCTTTCTTTCCTCTGGTTTAGAATGGCAAGTTCGGATTCAATGTGGAGCAGCCTGTCATGGCAGTGTCTGAGGAAGAGATTCGAGTTTGAAAGCATTTTGAAAATATTTTCCGGGGTGGTGATAATTTTTTCGGCCATTTCCATGATTTTGTTTTCCACATCTGCCACATCAAATGTTGGAAGGGGGCATGGGTTGACTTTTCTTAATTTAGCAAACTTCCGGTTCCCGCAAAGGTATTTTAAATACCGTCTTACAGTCTTTCTCCTTTTAACAGTGGTTTGAAGAACGATGGGAGATCCGCAGATAGCACATTTAAGTAGTCCCATCGATGGGAATCTTTCTCTGCTATTTTGATAGGCCTTAAACCTTTCAGACCGGAGTTGGAGGGTTTTTTGGGCCTGAAATTCAGAAATAAGTGGCTCATGGAGACCCTTTGCAATAACTTTGCCGCCTTCTTTCATTTCGAGGATGTAGCCGGCGTAAAACATTGCGCGGTCAAGGATCATGGCAATAGTATTGTCCGGGACTCCCATCTTTTTTGCTATTGAGAGAACGGTATCCCCGGTCAGATACAGCTTGAAAATTTCCTGAACCTCACTTGCGCTGAAGATGGTATATTTGTGTCCCCTCTTGCCTGTTCTTTCGATTCTGGTAGGGTTGGGAACGAGCATTCCGTCCTCTCTCCAGAGGTATCCAGATGGTTCGATAGGTCCCCAGAAGTATCCCCGAAGCTTTTTTTCCCTAACGGCTCTTTTGACCCTCTCTTTAATCTTTTTTCTCTCCCATCCGGCCATCAGGGACTCAAGGGAGCTGAAAAACCAATCGGAGCTGTTGGAGAGGTCGGAGATTCTTCCCGAGATGGTGGCGAGTTTGATGTGATTTTCGATTAATATCTTCTGAAGCCGGCCAAGATCTACAAGGTTATCCGGCCTTGCAAGCCTGTCTAGGTCGGTGACGACTATGACATCGATCTTTTTAAGATTTGCCAGCTGGAGGAGTTCGCTGAAGGCGGGTCTTTCTTCGAAAAGGGCTCCGCTGTAACCTTCATCGACGAGATCCTTCACCACCTGCCATCCATTTCTTGTACAAAATTCCATGCACAATTTTAGCTGGGCGGGAAGGGAGTACTTTTCTGTTTGTTTTTCGGCACTAACTCTTCGGTATATGACTGCTCTCATAAACTGATTGCCCCGCTTTTGGTTTCCATTTGGCGAGGATATCGAGGACCGTTTTGACCTCGGGATGCTCCGGCAGGATGGGTGAAAGAATCGACTCGATATATTCAATCTGCTCGATCTTTCTCGCCTTGATCCTGTTGTAGACTTCGAAAAGGTCCAGGCTCATCTGGTCAAAACTTTCCTGTTTCATCAGGATGCTCCTTTCTATCAAAAATTCCTTTAAAAGTCAAAATAAATGTCAAAATATCATAATCCCATGATCTGGTAGCTACCCAACTTCACATTGGGGTATTACTGTGTGACAGGATTTGGGCTAAAAAGAAAATTATATGGCCTGGGTGGTCCTTAAAACCTATCGGGTAGGGCCTAGATTCGGGCTTAACAACTGGAGGTTCTTTGGATAATTAAACTTAAATAGGATGATGGCCTTTCGGATCGCAGTGGAGGCCAGAAGGAGAGAAAACTCTTAGCCACAGCGTTTGCGGCGGATGGGGTAGATTTTTCTCCCCTGAATCGTGTGCAGAAACGGCGAAGAGTCCAACACGCTTTGTTGATAATTCGCTTCGCAAATTGTCCAGTTTTTACAAAGGGTTCGAAGGATTTAAATCCATGCCGCTAATCTATTTTAGTGGCAAATCTTTTACAATTTCCAAATTTTCATTTTCAATTCATTAATGCTTTTCATGTCAGTTCCACAATCCCCTTTTCTGCTCTCTCGCCTCCCTCTCAAGCCTCCTGAATTCCTCAAGGTATTTATATGGGTGCTTTTTGTAGGCAAATCCATATCCCTGCCTGATGATCTCTGCATTCACAAATGTTCCATCCATAAGATAGACATAAGCTAACAAACGTCCATATTTATCCCTTTTTCTCTGATCGAATTCAAGCCGAACCTCCTTCCCTTCTACCATCTTTTTGGTGAAATGGTAGGCTTCTTTTCCAAAGCGTTCAACAGCTTTTTGGGGATGCTTGGTTTCGGGTGTATCCACGCCGATCAATCGGACCGTTTCGCCTGTAGAAATCAGAATAGTATCTCCATCGATTACCCGGACGACCTTCAGGGAATTAGCCTGGGCAGAAGTGTTAAGAAATGAAAGAATCCCCAAAAAAGAGAGAAGAAAAAGAATTTTGGAAGTAAGCTTGTTGGAGAGTCGAAAGCGTTCCCAGTCCACCAGAGTCTTGAGCTTGTGCAGGGGGGGCTCCCCCTGTCCAGTTGATCAAAACGAATTTACCAACCCAACAGTCTGGTTTGCATCATGGTTTATCCCTCAGTGTTGTTTTTCGTGACCATAACACACCGGCTGTCAGATTGGTATAGGCTGATAGTCAAAATCGTTAATTTTTAGAGGAACCCATAATTGAAAAAGGCGATTATAAAAGATTTGCCACTGGTTTTGTGATCAATTTG